>NZ_JAVETM010000041.1:0-30869 GCF_034006065.1 Desulfobotulus sp.
AATCGTTTTTAGATCCGGTCATTAAAGGTGTTTCGGACGACATTGTCTGGAAACCGGCAGGTCCTTGGTCATAATTGCTTTTGCCAAATAGCTTGCCATAAGTGGTCTTTTTTTTCGGAAGGAAAGACACGGCACCTCTGGCCAGAACTACGTGAGGAAACAACAAAGTCGGTGTCCTATGGTCGCTATGGTCGACAGTCGATGGTCGAACTATGGTCGAGTCCTATAGTGTCTATGGGTAATGGTCGGTAAAATGACAGCAAAAATCCCACTCATGTGTCCCATGGAGAGGCACATGAATGGGATAAAAAAGTTACATGCATACCCGGTTTATATTGTACAAAATTGCTTCACATTAGAAAGATTGTTCGTAATAGCTGATGCTGAATGATGATCAAAATAAGTTTTTCAGTTTTTCCTGCATGGCTGGGCTTAGGGGAACCAGTAACTCTGCGTTGTAAGACCCGGTTGGCATAGGCTTCACTGTGGGATCATTTGTTGGATTCCATTTTGTCACATGATCCAGGGTTCCAACAATCTGTGCTGTCGCAACGGCGTATTTCCGTGACATTGCCGCAGGCGTTCCATCAAGAACCGCCGGATCAACGTTGGTGGTCACTATAGAGATGGTAGCATCCTTGTTGAAATGAATTTCAAAGGTTCTGAATTGCTGTGGAAAGTCCCTAAGAGATGGCGTCTCCACATGCCAGAAACCGTTTTCCGGCCTGGTTGCATCAGATGAGATAAAAGCCTTAACGGTATTCAAATGACGATGACCGGACATCCACATGATCAGGTTCGGATGGCTTTGAAGCTCCGCAATGAGATCCGGATAAGTGACGGCATTTTGCGGATTGACCCACCAGCCCATCGGGGAATTTGGCGTCTCGTCAACACCGATAGGAACGTGGGCAGCAATAATCATGAGCTGTCCCGCCGCCGAACCCTCGGCCAGTTCTTTTTTAAGCCAAGCCCAACGTTTGGAATCCAAAAAACCATGACCGTGAATATCGACGGAACCACTGTCTTCGTTCTGTGAGTTGTCCAGCACAATCACCTTGAGCGGAACATTCGACTTCGGAATAAAGCTGTAGCAGGCAAATCCATCTTTAGCATCAGCCATATTGAAACCGTGACCTGCCGGTAGGGAAGAGGTTTCAAAAAACTCCTGCATCCACTCATTTCGCAAAAGCGCACGGCGGTCTGGATCAGCAGTTACTTTCGGTGGGCTGTTGAAATTTTCGACAGGCCCTGCATACTTGATATCCCCATAGGGTGTCGAACCATCAAGCACACCGACGTAGTAATCACGACTGTTAATATTTCGGGGGTCACTCAGGACATCACCCGTGGCAAAGACTTCATCGGAAAGATAGGATTGCCGAAGATCCTTACGCAGGCTGTAGTCCACGGGGATGGATCCCATCCAGAAGATATCGTGATTACCCAGCGTCTTATACCAGGGGATGGACTTATCCAATCCTGCCGCTTTGTAAGGTTTCTGATAATCAATGGTATCGGCTCCAAGATGTGCGCCTGAACTGGGGGTTATGACCTTACCGTCCATGACATCGATGAACCACCGTACTTCGTTGTACTGTGCGGAGTTGCAGGCATCGCCCAGAGAGATACCGAAGTCCAGGGGGTTTTGCTGATGAAGTGCATTGACTGTCTGCATGGCAGCATCAAGCACATGCGTGGTATAAAGCATGACTCCTGAATAGATTGATGCACCCACCGGTAGCTTGGGATGCAGACTTTGAATATAAATCAACTGATTTGGAGATTCTTTATCGGTAATATGAATATCAGTGAAGGTAAAGAAATTCAGGAGTTTTGTTTTTTTTACAACATCATTACCATTGTAAGCGTTCGGCATAAGATCGAGACGCCTGTCGTGGGGAAGTCCAGGGCCATAGGTCCATTTTCCATATCCGTATTCATCATATTTGGAAATTTCCCATAGGTCGATTGCAGTCGCAGGGGGCGGGTCTGGTACGATAGTCCTTTGAGCTGTCGTTTGCACGTCAGCGGCAATCGGGTATACTATAGGATCACTACTACCTGCTGAGCACCCCCATAAAAAGAAAATCAGCAAGCCTGATAGTAAGACTAAACGGAACTTTTTATACAAATACAAATACGATGGATTCATTCAGATGTTCTCCTTATTATTTAAGTATTTATCCGCGCTATTTTGAGCATTCTATAAATGTCAAAATAGCAAAATAGTCAGTAAAAACTTTGTTTTTTACCGGTGGGAGGGAAAACTTACGACGCGGCTCAGCGTAAAGTCAGAATCGCTCCGTATCCAGTTTTATATGGAGCCGTGCTTCATCAGGCCGCATCAAAAAAGACATCGCACCGAATCCCAGGCACAGATCGAAGCCCCCTGAGCTTGCAGTGCATTCTCAATACTTCCGGATCACCCACGGCGGTTCCGAACTGCTCCAGCAGGGTATCCATGGAAGAAACAAAAAGAGCCGCATCCACACCTAACCGCTTTAGAATTGGTGGAGCTTTTTCACGGATGCTCCTCTTCTTTCGCCGGAGTTGCCTGCCTGTCCAGTCCACCAGCTCTGCATATTCATGGAATCCGAAGGGAATGGCAAAGGAAATATCTGTGAGGTTGTCAAAGGGGGCAAGGGAAGCTCTGGGTTTTGCAGGGGGAATATCCGGGGATGTATCCGATGGTTGAGTGGACGGTTCGGAAGAAGAGGAATCCGTATTGCGGGGCTTACGGAGAGTTCCTGCAACAGAACGGCTGACTGTCCCTGCCACCCTCTGGGAGAGGGTTGGCGACCCGGCATGCCGATTTGTTGCAATGCCTTTTGCCATACCAGGGTCTTTGTCGTCTGGGGGGCGGGGGGAGAGGGGAGCATTTCCGGGTACATTCAATGCTGGAGAAACCTTGAGGGCATCCAGCCTTTCCTTGATGGAAGTATATTCTGAATCTTCGGGTGTTGCCGCCATGCCAGCCCGGACAGGATTGAGATCCACATAGGCCATGGCCGCCAGTATGGCCTTTTCATCGAGAAGAGCCTGACTTTTGAACCGGCCCTCCCAGAATCTACCTGAAATCCCTTCTTCCTGATTGGCTTTCCTGGCAACGGACTCATTGAGCATACGCATGAACCATGAAATATCATAGAGGCGGTTCCGGTAGAGGCCAGCAAGTTCTGCCAGCTGATGCTGATCCGAATGGGTCAGATCTCCGGTTTGCGCAAGGTAACGCCTTACCACATCCGGGCCTGTAAAAAGCTGAATCCAGCGGGTGAAAACCTCATGATCCGACCATGACAAAGCCCTGTTTTCATCCACACGCAGGATAATATGGTAGTGGTTGCTCATGACCGAATAGGCAGCCACATCAATGGAAAAAATGGCAGCAAGCTCCATGATGCGCTCTGCGATCCAGCCCCGGCGGTGGTTAAACTCTATGCCGGAGTGCTTAGCCTTGCCACAGAGAAAGGGCCTGCGGACACAACGGCAGACACAGTGATACCAGGGAGTGCTTTCAAGGCTGATGAGGGTGGATCGGGGATAGGTCATGGTGATTCCTTGCCTTAAAAGATACTGTTTTTAAAGGCCAAGATAGAAGAGCAGGGGAAGAATGTAAACAACAAAGGGGCGTCCTATCCTAGTCTGTTTTCCCTCCTCATTCTTCACCCCCATCAGTCCCCCGATGCATTATTCATCATCCTTTCCATCTACTCCCCTGCACAAGCCAATCTTTACAAAAAAGTCTTGATTTTTTGAATTGATTGGATAGTATCTACCTTACTTATAAATATGTGGGGTAGATACTGTCTATGTCCAGAAAGAAAAATCGGGCCAGTGCCCAGGATAAAGCCAAAGAGTTTATTCGCCAGAGCGGTGGGATTATAAAAACATCTGACGCGCTTTTGGCCGGAATTCATCCCAGAGTATTTTACCAGCTACGTGATGCCGGAGACCTTGAGCAGATCTCAAGGGGAGTTTATCGGCTAACGGAGATGGAAGCCGTATCGAACCCCGATTTTGTCATTGTTGCCATGAGAATTCCCAATTGTGTTATCAGCCTTGTTTCGGCACTGTCTTTTCACGAAATAACGACTCAGATCCCCCATGAAGTTTCTGTCGCAATACGAAAGGACAGCAAAGCTCCGATAATTGATTATCCTCCCGTAAAATTTCATAAATTCTCCAGCGATTCCTTTCAGGCCGGAATAGAGGAACACCAGATTGACGGCATCTTTGTGAAGGTTTACAGCCCGGAAAAAACACTGGCAGACTGCTTTAAGTTCCGCAATAAAATTGGAATGGATATCGTGCTTGAGGCTCTGAAGCTTTATAAAACCAGAATGACGTTTGACCATAAAAAAATTATGGAGTATGCCAAAATTTGCAGGGTGGATAGGGTCATGCTCCCCTATCTTGAGGCAAGCATATGAAATCTTATCAAAATATCTCTGCTTCAGTAAGACAGCGCCTCCTTAACCGGTCGAAAGCAGACAATCGCTCATTTAATGAACTGCTCCAGTATTATGCTATGGAGCGTTTCCTGTATCGTCTGTCCCTATCATGCCACTCACAGGATTACATCCTGAAAGGGGCTCTCATGCTCAGGGCATGGAATGCTCCGGAGTTCAGGCCGACCATGGACATTGATATGCTTAGAAGAACCTGGAACCAAGAGAAAAATATCATCTCTCAGATCCGTAACATTCTTGCTGTGACGGTTGATCCTGACGGTCTGAGTTTTGATCCGGAATCAATTCTGGCTGAAAAAATAACCGAAGATGCTGATTATGAAGGAGTTCGGGTAAGATTTCGTGGTTTTTTGGGAACCGCCAGAATCACGATACAAATGGATATTGGTTTTGGAGATATCGTCTATCCGGAACCTGAGAGGGCAGAGCTTCCATGTATGCTGGATTTCCCTGCCCCATCCTTACTTTGTTACAGCCGGGAGAGCGCCATTGCTGAAAAGTTTGAGGCAATGGTCAAGCTTGGGCACTTGAACAGCCGTATGAAAGATTTTTATGATATCTGGCTTTTGTCCCGTCAGTTTCAATTTGAACTCAGCAATCTTGCAGAGGCTGTAAAGCTTACGTTCGGACAGCGCAGGACGGATTAAAACATCCTATAGAAGCTTTTTCTGCGAATTTTGGCTTATCACGGCAAACCATGTGGACCGCATTTTGTAAAAGATTGAAACAGGATCACGTGCCTGCATCTTTTCAGGGCATAACGGCAGCAGTGGAATCGTTTTTAGATCCGGTCATTAAAGGTGTTTCGGACGACATTGTCTGGAAACCGGCAGGTCCTTGGTCATAATTGCTTTTGCCAAATAGCTTGCCATAAGTGGTCTTTTTTTCGGAAGGAAAGACACGACACCTCTGTGCAGAACTACGTGATGAAACAACAAAGTGGGTGTCCTATGGTTGTTTACGAAAGTACCTTCATTCGAGAAAACTTGAGTATCATCCCCACCTGCATGTGGTAATTCCAGGAGGGGGAATTGATAAAAACAGGAAACAGTGGAAGAAAAAAGACCGGAAGTATCTTTTCAATGAAAAGGCCCTGGCAAAGGTTTTTCGTGCCCGCTTCCTTGATGCTCTGAACAAAGAAAGCCTGACGGTACCGACAGGAATCCGGTCGGAATGGGTAGTGCATTGCACGCGGGTTGGAAAGGGCCTCCCCGCCATCAAATATCTCTCACGCTATCTCTACCGGGGAGTGATATCGGAAAAAAATATCCTTTCCAGCAAAGAAGGAAGGGTAACCTTCCGGTACACCGAAAACACGGGGAACATTCAGTACAGGACGCTGAAGGGCGAGGATTTTCTTCATCTTATCCTTAAGCATGTACTGCCAAAGGGCTTTCGAAGGATCAGGGATTATGGATTTCTCCATAGCAAGGCCAAAAAGCTCCTTTTTCTCGTCCAGCTTGTCCTGCATGTCCAGCTTGAGAGCTTGAAACCTGTACCAGGAGCTTCTTTCACCTGTCCCCGCTGCAAGGCTCCCATGAAGGTGCTTTTTTTCCTTTTGAAGCCCGGATGAAAGAGCTCTTTGGCTATCACCAGGCATGAATCAAATAGCGGAGGTGACAAGCTTATGAAAATACAATGCTTTTTTTTATGCCTTGTAAAAGGCCTTGCCCCTCTGCGCCCTTTGAAAATCCTTCCTTACAGATAAACCCAGAACACCCCTCTTCTCCCAAAAGCTATTTTCATATTATAAAGAGCCCTGTCAGGCTTGGGGTTGTGCCGCTACGGGCTGGTTCAACACCGGATGAGATCGTGGTTCGTTCCTCACACGATCTATCCTTATTTGTTAGATTTTTTATATTATTTCAATAAGTTTTATTGTTTCTTTTCGTAAATTGCCATTTAATGCTCGTAATTTTTTTTCTAATCGTAGTATCTTTGGATTATTTTTTATATTCGGCACAGATACTTTTGTTAAAACTATTCTTCCATTTACAGATTCAACTTTATCCACTATATTTATAAGTATATCAATAGTTTGAGTTATTTGATCAACAGCGTCTAACATTGAACTGCCCTTTAGTTCAATAAAATATGCAATTTTCTTAACGCATTGTAATATCAAATAGTCACATTTTCTGCCTTCGTGAACGTAACAACCATCAATTTTTACTTTACATATCTTTTCATTAGATTTATTGAGCAACCGATATTCGCATTTGTTTTCCCGTGCAACAATTATCGGATTATTGTTGCATGAAGCACAATTATGATTTTCAAATTCAGAGCATAGCATTGTTAATTATCCAAATCGAAAAGTAAATTATAGGTATTGTTAATTATAATAGATGCACTATCTATTGCTTCTGATTTTATCAATCTGAACTCATCATCAATGATGTTATGAATACATCCTTCGGAAACAAAAAAAGCATTTAATTGATCAGGATTTATCCAAAGTCTTTTATCAACAATATTTTTAGTTTCTTTAGGGCGTTTTTGACCAATGCTGTATGCATAAAGAAGATTATTTAGCGATGATAAAATATAGGGACTATGTGTAGTAATGATAACTTGATTGCTTTCAACAGTTGCCAATAACGAGATCAAATCTATAATTTGTTTTTGTGACTCGGGATAAAGATGGGCTTCCGGTTCTTCAAATACTATGAAAACTTGTCTGCTTTCCAAAATAAGCAAAAATATCAAAAGGAGAATCCAAATTACCTCTTGCTGACCTGATGAAGCATAATTTATCTTTACATATTTTTTAGGTTCAAAATATAGCTTTTCACCCTCAGAATCGGATCGGTATTCCCCTTTTAAAATATTTTCAATAAGTTTCTGTGCGAAATAGACATTATTAAATTCAATTTTTTCTTCTGTGAATTTTTTCTTGTCTGTTACTAATTCATATAAACTTTTTGAAAAAAAATGTTTTGCATTCATTATTCTGTCGGCAAATGATCGCATTAAATAATCAAGTTTATGCGGATGAATTGATTGAATCTGTTCTGAAACTGTTGCAAGCAAACTTCTTCCGGCTGGTATAAATACTAACTCTTTATTATCACCGAAAAGTTCAGCAATATGATTCTCAATTCTGTTAATGAACATTCTTTTTTCAGATTCAGCGGCAAGAAAATCACTAGACGACATAAACTGAAGATTGCGATTAGAAATTTTATCTATATAGGCTTTGGCTTCAGAAATAATATTATTAAAATGTTCAAGAAATAATTGACTAAATATAGGATTTACATATCCACGATTTAATCCAATAACCAAACTGATATTCTCTTTATAATGATATTCAAGAGTTAGTTTGCTCAAATGCAACGTTGGACCCCAAAAATCAAGGAATTTTGCTCTAATCCTTTTTAAAAAACTTACTATCGGGTTATCAAAAGATTTATTATCTATTGATTCAATAACATATCTTAACAAATCGTCTTTGAGGGATTTAAAAAAATAAACACTCTTGCTAATAGTGCTTTTTCCACTTGCCTGTGGCCCAATAAATACCATAAAGTCATTAACATCTATCTCTACATGCTTGATTGGACCAAAGTTTACAATTTTTATTTTTTGCATAATATTTCACCTCTCATTTTACAAAAAAATCTAACGCCGCAAATCAGCCGCGTGCCTTTGGCGCGTCGGCTGGATTTGCCTTGTTAGTTATTTTTATGCACATAATACTGAAAAGAACTCTTCCAGCTGCGCGTCAATTACCTCAAATGGTTCTTCACCAGAGTCTTTTAACTGAATCATTTCAATCAAATCAATATCACATAGCATTACGATTAGTTTCTCGCTTTCAACCCAAGCTCTACGCCTTTGCTTATGAGCAGGTTCACTTACTGGCTGTCTCGAACACAAAACGCCAAAACTACGCATCGCCTTTGGGTACAAATATTGCTGTATAGACTCTACTTCTCGTTGCCCGGGTGGATCAGTGTAATTCTTAAACTCTGCAACCATAAACCTTGATCGACATTCATTTCTTAAAGTGTCCCAATGGGGATTTCCTAATCTGATGGGATAAATGGCATCTCTAATATCTAAGCCATCTTCTGTTCGATTCTGTATTTTTGGAGGTGCCAGAGGATTGAGAAAAAGATAATTAAGTATTTTTACGCAAAGATCTTCGTACTCACGCCAATGGCCCTTTCCGGGAGGCAGCTTTTTCAGCTCTGAAATCAAACTATTTTCAGAAGGTGATTCCTTATCATCATTTATAGGTGCCTCGATCTGATCTATAGCATCGATAAGCGAACTAAACTCCCTCTCTATTTTTGGATTTTTCCTCAAGGATTCCAGTATCCAAGAAGGTCCAAGCACTTTAACATTTTTGTATTTTGAAATTTCTTCTAAAGCACCTTTGCTTAGTTCATTCGAAGTTACTAACAACAAATGATCCACATTCTCTAGCTTAGAATACCTTTCAAGATCATGTGTAATTTTTCTTACTATGGCGGCTGGTAAAGTAACTTGCCGTTTGAAATGCTTCACTTCGACAAGAATATTATTTCCAGATGGTGATCTCAGCACCAAATCAGGGCCAGATACTCCATACCTACTCTGCTCTAGTATTACATTACCAGAGGCAGATAGTAGCCTAGCAACTAGAGTCTCAAATGCTTCCCAATTAAGTTTCTTTACATCCATTAAATATGCCTATGTAATCAGGTTATTTGTGGGCAACATATTATTGTGTGGTTCCGTACAACCACCATTTTTTTAAAAACCCCAGACAAAAAAAGCCACAAGAAAATACTTTCCTAACCGTATAATCCCGCATGTATCATGCTGGACAGAAAACTACCTATTTCAGATTTCCAGCCCCTGTAAAAATCCCCATCAAAAAGCAGTTCCCACAGCGTCTGAAAAACGATCCAATTTCCATAGCCCAGCCCATCCATTAAGGCAAGTTTTTCCTCCCCATTTTTTAACCCCCACCAGCCGCAATACATTATTCCTCACCTTCCACCCACACACCCCGCACAAGCCAATCCTCACAAAAATGCCTTGATTTTTCAGTTTGAAAAGTGTTAGTCAAATCAAACTCTTTTCATCCATTTTCAGGGTGAAAGAGCTGGGGCTGATAAGAATGCGGATACCATTAACAATATGGAGCAAAAGAGGAAAAACATGAAAAAATACCTGATTGCAGCCATGGTTCTGATGCTGGCGGCCATGCTTGGCATGGGATGCACATCAAAAAGGGCGGTGGACCCAGCCCTGCAGATCCACCCCGATGGCCGGTACAGGGGCGTGTATGGCGATGGCGGGGAGCAGCAGATCAGCATTGAGTTTCATCTGAAAGACGGACTTCTGACCAAGCTTTCCTTCAGGCATTTGCAGTATAAGGGTAAGGACTACAGGCGTGCAAAAGAGGGGGATGTGGATTGGCCCGTTCTACGTCAGCATGGAATGGTGCTGGCCTATCTGGAAGGAAAGCCGCTGAGTGCCGTTTTGGATCTCTACAATCCGGGAAATGTGGTGGCGGATGTGGATGGATTTTCCGGTGCTACGATCCGGGGCAGTAAAATTATTTCTGCCATACGGGATGGTCTGAACCGGGGTATTTACTGAACAGGCACGAGGAAACCAGGGCTTTTGCTGTTGGCAATCTGGTCTCTGCCATGCAATCACCGGCCTGAGTTGCGGGAGGTTCACCTTTGGGGTGGAGACTCCCGTTTTGGTCTGGCCCGGAAAAAAGTGGTGAAGGGCAGGGAACCCCATGGTCTGATCAGAATGGTACCGGGAAAAAGCCGTATTCGTGGGTGGGTGTTCCGCTATTATTATTTTAGGTTTGACAAAAAAAATACATTCTGAAAAACACCTTTCTGGAAAGGAAGGTAACTATGGCACAAAAGCCGTTTCAAAAAAATCAAAGCCTTCTGTCGGATCATCCGGAAGAAAAATTTTCGGTCCTGATGCGCAGTTTGCCCGGCATGGCCTATCATCGCCGAAGGGATGAATTCTGGACCCTCACCTATGCCAGTGAAGGTGCCCGCCGTCTTTTCGGGGATCTTGCCTGGGAAAAAATCCGCTCCGGGGTCACCTGCCTTGGGAATATGGTGCATGAGGAAAGCTATCCCCATGTTCTGGAATCTCTGGAAAGGGCGCTGGCTCGGAAGGAGCCTTACCAGCTGGTGTATCGGGTCAACTCCCTTCTGCATTCAGACAGATGGGTGTGGGATCAGGGGGAGGGCGTTTACGATGAAAAGGGCCATCTGCTTGGTGCCGAAGGTTTTGTAACGGATTTTACGGCATTCAAAACCATGGAAAGGGAACTCAGGGAAGAGATTGGCCGTCTGCGTTGCCGGGAAGACAGCCCTGCGCCAGCTCCCGTCATTCCCGGTATCATTGGGCAGACACCGGAGATGATGGCCGTATTCCGGCTTGTGAAGCAGGCGGCGGCAAGCGATGCCGCCGTTATTCTCTACGGAGCTTCGGGTACGGGCAAGGAGCTTCTGGCCCGGGCCATCCATGATCAGAGTCCGCGCAGGAACGGGGCCTTTGTTCCGGTGAACTGCGGAGCCATTCCGGAAAACCTCATGGAAAGCGAATTTTTCGGTTACAGAAAAGGGGCCTTTTCCGGAGCAGACCGGGATCAGCCGGGCATTCTGGATAAGGCCCACGGCGGCACGCTTTTTCTGGATGAAATCGGAGAAATTCCCCTTTCCATGCAGACCCGCCTTCTCCGGGCCATAGAAGGAGGGGGCTTTAGTCCCGTGGGCAGCCGGGAAATCCGTCACCCGGATTTTCGCATCCTTGCGGCCACCAACCGGAATCTGGAAGAATGGGTACGGCAGGGAAAAATGCGGGAAGATTTTTTTTATCGCATCCATGTGGTGCCCCTTCATGTTCCCTCCTTAAAGGAGAGAAAGGCGGATATCCCCCTGCTGGTCAGCCATTTTCTGGAGAGTCTGCCCGGTACACCGCCTCTGGGAGCGGCGGAGCTTCATCGCCTCATGGCCCATGACTGGCCCGGCAATGTGCGGGAGCTTTGCAATGTGATCCGGCGTTATAGCCTGTTGCACTCCCTTGATCTTCCGGAGCGGGGGAAAGCCTTTGGGCTCAGGACTGCTACGGTTTTGCCTGCCTGCGGAACCCTGCAGGAGCAGATGGCCCTGATGGAGGCGGCGGTGATTCGGAAAACCCTTGAGGAAACGGGTTTCCACCGAAGTGAGGCTGCGCGGATTCTTGGCATAGACCGGAGAAGTCTTTATACCAAGATGCAGCGGCATGGCATTGGGAAGAAGGATTCCCAATATGGGAATATTGCTTCCCAATGCAAATAAACACTTGAATTAGAAGTGTTTTTTCTTGTGTCTTAATGGGGGTGGGCAGCATTCTTCCCCTTCAGGTCATTCCATTTTCCATAAAGAAAATGGTGTGGCCTTATTTTTTAGGCAGTTAAAATATATTTAGCCTATGGCATGTACCCTGCACTACAGCCCTTCGGAAATGTGACTTTAACGGATGAACGAAGGAGAAGGGTATGATGAGCGGAGCAAGGATGCCGGATGTGATTCTGATAGGGGATAAGCTTTCGGATGTGGCCCGGCATCTGGGAATTCTGGGCCGGGGCATGGTGACCTCCCAGATTCCCCAGATTGAAAGAATATTCCCCGGTATCCCCCAGCTGGAATGCACCCGGTGCATCATGGGGGATAAGCGAAGGGTGCTGTATACCGCAGCCAAGCGCATGGGCGTGAACTGGATTGTGCTGGAAAAGGACGGGCCGGATGGGCCGGGCTGGTCTGGCATGAATCCCGCCTCCATGGAGGAAGAACTCCGGCAGGAGGGCTATCGGGTGGATGTGGTGGATTTTACGCAGGGGCTTGAAAAGGCTGTGATGGATGCGGGAAGAATTTTTGAAAGGGAGAAGGAAGGGGCAAGGCTGATTAAGGGATACGGGGAGAAAATGGCCGGACTTGCGGAAACCATGCCCCGGAACCTTGGGCTGAAGGTGGCGGTTTTCCTTGGCATGGTCCATCCGGAAACGGGCCAGCACTATCTGGTTGCCGAAGGCCCGGACACCTTCTGCTGTCAGCATCTTCTCCGGCCCATGGGCTGCGAGGAGGTGGGAGGATCCCTTGTGTCCGGTGAGGGGCCGGAAGTCTTGCAGAGCCTCCTTGCCCTGAAAGACGTGCGGCCCGATGTGCTGGTGTTCACGGGTGATGCTCAGGTGGGGCTGGGGCTTCTCCATGGAGAGCTGGCCGGAGACAGGGCGCTTCTGGAGGTTCCTGCCCTGCGGGATCTTGCCCTCTTTGCCCTTCCCCATGTGAGCGGCGGCGAACCCATGGATTATCCTGCCCGGATGCAGCAGTGGATCATGGCCTTTTCACCCTTTAAAAATCGGTAAGGAGTACGGGATGTTTTGTAAAAAATGGGCGGTATGGATGATAACACTGGCCTTTCTGCCTCCCTTTGCCATGGCGGATGGGCCCAAGGATCTGGAAATGGATGGGGTGGTGGTCACGGCCACCCGCACGGAAAGTGATCTTCTTCGGCTTCCTGCTTCGGCGGATCGCCTGGAGGGGGATGCCCTCAAGGACAGGGGAGCAGGGGATATCACGGATATTCTTTCCACCCTGCCCGGTGTGGACATTTCAGGGGGAACGGGACACAGCCGTCAGCCTGCCCTGCGGGGTCTTCCCGAAAGCCAGACCATCATTAAAATAGACGGGGCAAGGGAAAATTATGTGCAGAAGGCAGGGGATGCCCAGACCACCATTCTGCTGGACCCGGATCTTCTCAAGGCCGTGGAAGTGGTGAGGGGACCGGCCTCCACCCTGCACGGCGGAGGCGGTATCGGCGGTGTTATTGCCTTTACCACCAAAGATGCGGCAGATCTGCTGCGACCGGGCCAGTCCTTTGGCGTTTCTTTGCGTGCGGGGGCCTCCACGGCGGACAGCAGCCGGGACGGGAGCCTAATGGCCTATGGCAGAAGCGGGGATGCGGATCTTCTGGCTTTTTCCTCATACAGGGATTACGGCTCCTATACATCCAGTGATCCGGACAGGGCCAAGACCCGTCTTTCCGGAGACAGGCAGCAGCATCTGATGAAGGCTTCCTGGATTCCCGATGAAGGCAGGCGGGTGAGTTTCAGTGCATCCCGCTATGAGCAGGCCTACAAATATCCGGATGAGGGGAACTGGTACGAGAGCGAGCAGAACCGCTTTCTTGCCGCGCTGGAGCTGGATCCCGGCAGCCAGTGGGTGGATACCCGCATGACCCTCATGCATTCTGAACGGAAAGAAGATCAGTTTAATAATGTCAGAAATGGCCTGAAATTTACCTCTTCCGGTGTGGATGTGCAGAATGCCATGCGTTTTGCGGCAGGCCCCACACGTCATCGGGTGGTGGTGGGCGGGGATTTCTATAAGGATGAATATGCACCCCAGACGGACAGCTGGGCCGATCCTCCCGGAGAAGGCAGGGACGGCGGACTTTTCATTCAGGATGAGATGGCGCTGGCGGATGGAAAGATTCTTATCATTTCCGGTCTTCGCTATACCTGGTTTGACCGCAGTGGCAAACGTTCCGATGCCGGTGACGGCAGTGACTCCCGCCTGAACCCACGGGTTTCCCTAAGCTGGAATCCTCTGGAGAGCCTTGGGTTTTATGCCAGCTATGCCGAAGCCTTCCGCCCGCCTCTGGTGAGTGAGATGTACACGGAGCTGGATTTTATGAATCCTCCCGTACACATTCGGGTGCTGGCCAACCCGGACCTCAAGCCGGAAACGGCCAAAACACGGGAGTTTGGCATGCATGTGAGCCGCAACGGGCTTTTCAGCCACAGGGATGCCCTTCGGTTCAAGGCCGTTTGGTTCATTGAGGATATTGAGGATCTGATCAGCATCAAAACCCTGAAAGATCTGGACCCTCCCCATTCCTTTGAGCGCATTGTGCAGACCGTGAACATTGAATCCGCCAAACGTCAGGGCTATGAGCTGGCAGCCACTTACGGTATCGGGGATTTTGGCATGCTCTTCACCTATGCGAAGGTTGATAACCGGGAGTCTTCGGACAAAGACAGCTGGGCCGGGGCAACCCCCGGAGTGTTCCAGAGCCGAATCCATTACCATTTTGTAGAAACGGGTCTGCGCCTTGGCTGGCATGGCCGTTTTGTGGAGTCCTTCAAGGCCGAAGGCAAAACCTGGGAGTCCCACAATATTCATGGACTCTTTGCCCGCTGGGAAGGCCGGAGCGGTTCTCTCGATGGCCTTTCCGCAGGGATCTTTGTGGACAATCTGCTGGACGAAAGCTACCGGGCCTATCATTTCAAGGATTCCGGTGCGGGCATTGGCCGGAACCTGAGGGTTTCATTCGGGTATCGTTTCTGATCTTTGCGATTACCGGGTCATCCCCTTTTCCTGTTGGGAGAGGGGGATGGCTCTGGATTGATGCAGGGCAGGCTTTGCGTCTGCCTGCTTGTGTGGCGGCACCCCCTGCGGGTGCCTGCATTCTGCTGGTTTGTTTTGTAAGAATCGGGTGTCCGGGTATGTGTGTGCTGCGTATGTTGTTTTATTTCTGTCTGTTTTTGATCATGCTTCCCCATGGAACGGCTCTGGCCCTCCACGCCTTTAGTGCGGATGGCGAGCCTCTCTATGCCTCTGACTTCACCCATTTTTCCTACGTGAATCCCCATGCGCCCAAGGGCGGAGAACTGCGCTGCCACACCATCGGCACCTTTGACAGCTTCAATCCCCTGCTGCTCAAGGGCCGCCCTGCGGAAGGCATTCATCTGATCTACGACACCCTTCTTGTGGAAAGCGAGGATGAGCGGGATGTGGCCTATGGCCTGCTGGCTTCGGAAATTCATGTGCCTCCGGATCTTTCCCATGTGATTTTTCAGCTGCACCCCGAAGCCCGCTTTGCCGATGGCAGCCCCGTCCGTGGGGAGGATGTGGTGTTTTCATGGGAAATGCTGCAGGCCCACTTCGGCTCCGCCCTGCGCCGTTACAGCGAGGCCGTGGCAGCCGTGACCGTCCTTTCCGGCAACCGGGTGCGTTTTGATTTCCGGGAAGAGCAGAACCCCTCCCTTGTTCTCATGGTGGGTCGCCTGCAGATTCTTCCGGCCCATTACTGGGAGGATAAGGACTTTGGCCGTGCGGATCTCACCCCGCCCATGGGTTCCGGTCCCTATGCCGTGGCGGAGGTGGAAGCGGGCAGGCGTGTGGTTTATGTGCGCAGGCCGGATTACTGGGCCGCAGACCACCCCGTAAACCGGGGACGCTGGAATTTTGACCGCATCCGTTATGAGTATTTTCGGGATGATACGGTGGCCATGGAGGCCTTCCGCGCAGGGCTTTATGATTTTCGCTTTGAGTCTTCCGTGAAAAACTGGGCCACCCGCTATGAAGGCCCCCGCTTTGAGGATGGCCGTATCCTGAAACAGACGCTGGAGAACCGGGAGCCATCGGGCATGTATGGCCTTGTGATGAATACCAGAAGGCCTGTGTTTGCGGACAGGGGGGTAAGAAAGGCCATGCTGTTTGCCTTTGATTTTGAATGGGCCAACCGCCGTTTTTATTATGGTGAATATGAGAGAACGGAAAGCTATTTTGAAAATTCAGACATGAAAGCCCCGCCCCTTGCCGGTGAAGGGGAAGCTGCCATTCTGCGATCCTTCGGGGATGCCCTGCCCGAAGGCATACTGGAAAATCCCCTGAGCCTGCCTCTGACGGACGGAAGCGGCCATAACCGGGAAGGTCTCATGGCGGCGGACAGGCTGCTCAGGGAAGCAGGCTGGGGGATGGAAGGGGGCAGAAGGGTGCATGAAAAAACAAAGCAGGTTTTTCGGTTTCAGTTTCTCACGGATTCCCGCAGGGAGGAGCGCATGCTCCTGCCCTTTGCCCGCAGCCTCGGACGCCTTGGCATAGAGATGCGGATTCACATGGTGGATGGCCCCCAGTACACCCGCCGTCTGCGGGACTGCGATTTTGACATGATCGTGGCAGGATTCGGGGCGGCTTACAGGCCGGGCCGGGAGCTTGCCGTGGCCTTTCATTCCGCAAGCCGTGACCGGAAGGATCAGCGGAATTTCATGGGCATTGCCGATCCTGTGGCAGACCGCCTCATAGAAAAGATCCTTTCCGCCGCAAGCCGCCGGGAGATGATCCCCTATGTCCGGGCTCTGGACCGCATACTGCGCCACGGTCATTATGTCATTCCCTTTGGTGCGGGAAAGCGCCGATATCTGGCAAGGGCTGTCCACATTCAGTCTCCGGACAGGCCTCCGCTCTGGGGCAGGGGGGTGAGCACATGGTGGTACGGAGAAGCAGACCGGGCAGCCGCCCCATCTGCGGAGGATGCACCATGATTGCCTATATCGCAAAAAGGGTTTTTCTCCTTGTTCCCACCCTTCTGGGGATTCTGGCCTTAAATTTTTTCCTTGTGCAGCTGGCTCCCGGCGGGCCGGTGGAACAGGTGATCAGCCGCATGGAGGGCAGGGGCGACCGGGCGCTGGAGCGCATCACCGGCGCAGAAGGGGATGCCATTTCCATGGTGGAAACCTCTTTGGACAGCACTTCCGCCTATCGGGGCAGGGACGGGATTTCCCCGGAGCTGGTGGCGGAAATTGAGAAACGTTTTGGTTTTGACAGGCCGCTGCATGAGCGGTTTTTTTCCATGCTGAAAAGCTATCTTCTTCTGGATTTCGGGGAGAGTTTTTTCAAAGACCGGAGCATTCTCGGCATGATCGGGGAGAAAATGCCCGTATCCCTGTCTCTGGGGCTCTGGAGCACCCTTGTGATCTATCTGGTTTCCATCCCTCTGGGAATCCGCAAGGCCGTGCGCCACGGCTCACCCTTTGATGTGTGGACCAGCTTTGTCATCGTGATCTGCAACAGCATTCCCGTCTTTCTCTTTGCCGTGATCCTCATCGTTATCTTTGCAGGGGGCAGTTATCTGGAGTGGTTTCCCCTCAGGGGGCTTGTTTCCGATCATTTCCATGAACTGTCCTTTACGGGAAAAGTTCTTGATTATTTTCATCATCTGGCCCTGCCCATCCTTGCCATGACCATCGGGGGGATTGCCGGTTTTGCCATGCTCACCAAAAACTGCTTTCTGGATGAAATCCGCCATCAGTATGTGACCACGGCCAGAGCCAAGGGAGCCAGCGAAGGACGGGTGCTTTTCGGCCATGTGTTCCGAAATGCCATGCTCATTGTCATTGCAGGGCTGCCCGGAACCTTTCTTGGCATTTTCTTTACGGGTTCCATGATGATCGAGGTGATCTTTTCTCTGGACGGTCTGGGGCTCATGGGCTTTGAGGCCACCATGAACCGGGATTATCCCGTGATGTTTGCCGGGCTTTATATCTCCACCCTCATGGGCCTGTTTGTGAAAATACTCTCGGACATCACCTATGTGCTGGTGGACCCGCGAATCCATTTTGATGCAGGGGGAGTGTGAACCATGCGTGCCGTTACCCGCCGACGGATGAAAACCTTTGCCAGCAACCGCAGGGCATGGATCTCCTTATGGATTTTCATGACGCTTTTCACGGCAAGTATTTTTTCCGAGTTCATTGCCAATGAAAGGCCCCTTGTACTGTATTTTCAGGATAGAATGTATTTTCCCGTTTTTTCTGAGATCCCGGAAACCCTGTTGGGTGGGTACTTTGAAACGGATGCGGATTTCACGGACCCAGCGGTCATTGCCATGGCAGAGGCCCATGGCTGGATGCTCTGGCCGCCGGTGCGCTTTTCATGGCATACGGTGAACCTTGCAAGGGAGGGGGTATATCCTGCTGCACCCGGTGCGGGGAACTGGCTGGGAACCGATGACCATGGCCGGGATATTCTGGCAAGGCTGCTTTATGGGTTCCGGGTCTCCGTGCTTTTTGGTCTTTGTCTGGCGGTTTTCAGTACGCTTGTGGGCATTGTGGCCGGGGCGGTGCAGGGGTATTTCGGCGGCAAGGTGGATCTTTTTGGCCAGCGCTTCATGGAAATCTGGTCCGGTCTTCCCATGATCTATCTGCTCATCATCCTTTCAAGTTTCATGCAGCCGGGCTTTTTTGTGCTGCTCTTCATCATGCTCTTGTTTTCATGGATGGGCATGGTGGATGTGGTGCGGGCCGAGGTGCTGCGCTGCCGGAACTTAGGCTATGTGAAAGCCGCCCGCTGCATGGGACTTCCGGACCGGGTGGTGCTCTTTCGCCATGTGCTGCCCAATGCCATGGTGGCCACCCTGACCTTTCTGCCCTTTGTGCTCAACGGTGCCATCACCACCCTCACATCCCTGGATTTTCTCGGATTCGGCCTGCCTCCCGGCTCCCCGTCTCTGGGAGAGCTGCTTGCACAGGGAAAGGAAAATCTGGATGCTCCCTGGATCGGCATTGCCGCCTTTGCCGTGCTGGCCTCCATGCTGAGCCTGCTGGTTTTTATCGGGGAAGGGGTGAGGGATGCCTTTGATCCACGGCATGAAGGGTAGGGGGGCCGTGCTTCCATGCAGCAGGCTTATGGATTTTTCTTTATTCTGGTTTTCTGTTCGATGATGGATAAGCCTCTGCGGTGCAAAGGAAAGCCGCCGCCGTTTGGGTACGAACGGGCGTGTGGGCAGCCTGCTGCTGAGATTCACGAAGGTGCCTCCTGCAGGTTTTCAAGCGGCACCCAGCCGGATTCGGAACTACCTGATTTTTCGCACCAAACCCAGCCGTTGAGGACTCTTGTGCCAATCACTAACTCCCCTTTTTGCACATCCAGCTCCCTTGCCGTGTAGTCTTCACGGGCACGGGCGGTCTTGTCTGTGATGATCTCGATAATCTGTGCCGGAACCCAGCCCCCTTTTTGTCCAGGCGATTCACAGAATATCCAGTTTTCCCAGCCCTCCGGACCTTCATATTTTTCACCCACGGTGAGCGGAGCGCCTTTTTTAAAGGTAATGGGTTCGGGAAATTCGCTGGTGTGGTCTTGAATGACAAGGTACTGTCTGGTTTCCATCTTCGCTTCCTTTGGGCTAGGGATTGATACGGTGGCACGGAGTCTGATTGCTGCCCCGGCTTTTGCTCAGCAGTACACCATGGAAATTATATAATCTGATTTTATGCATATTCGCTTAGCACCCGTAAAGGGTGCCCCTACACAAAAGAGGGTCGTAAAAGCCATTCGTAGGGGCAGGCCTTGCGCTCAATCTGGCGTTGCAGTTCCCGTTTGCTCCATTTACCTTCGATTGCCTGTCTGGCGTAAAACCACCGGGCCTCACTGCTTTGCAGGGGCATCAAAATGGTAAAATGCGTCCAGCTCAATTGTGATACCAGTGGTGACACAATCTTGAAGTCTTGAAAAACCTCAGTAAACTGCATCATCCTCGACACGGGACACCATAAGCCATTTTTGCGTACGGTTGGTATCGGTTTCGGGATTGCGGGCATGGAAGCGGGAAACAATATCCTGCAAGTCCCCATGCCCCTCCTGCTTGCTGCCTATTTTCTCTTCACTATTTTCCCCACGGCTTCTTCCAGAGCGGGATTGAAGACCTCAGGCCTTGCCAGCATGAGAAAATGGTCGGCCCCTTTGATGATGGTGGCCTCAAAGGAAGCCATGTGCTTACGGTTATTTTCAACATCAATGGGCCAGAGGTCCGCATTGACGGCCATGACGGGAAGGCGGACTTCCTTGAAGATGGCGGCGGACTCCCCGGTAATGAAAAGCCCCATCATGTCCTTTAAGGCACTTAGGGCCACGGCGGGAGGGGCGGCAGCCATGTCGCTGAGAATCCATTCCCGGAGCGGGGCCGGGGTGTCGGGAACCAACATGGGCGTAACAAACTGACGACTTCCGGCCTGAAAATCCTCTTCCAGCGGACTGACCATCCCGGTCACGATTTCAGGGGTGAGGGGATAGGCCACGTTGCCAAAGGTGTCCACGCCAATGAGTCCCAGTACACGGCCGGGCATGAGGCGTGCCGCCTCGGCGATGACGGGCCCGCCCATGGAATGGCCGATGAGGATTACCTCTTTGCTTCCCACCGCTTCCACCACAGCCTTCACATCTTCCCCAAAGGCCTTCATGGTATATTGGCTCCGGCCCATACCTGAGTGACCGTGGCCTGCCAGATCCAGAAGCACCATGCGGTTCTTTTTTGAAAAATGGTCAATCTGTTTCTGCCAGTAGCGGGCATCACAGCTCCATCCGTGGACAAAAACCAGGGTGGGCTCTCCATTTCCGTACACCTCATAGGAAATGGGCACACCGTCTTTGGAGGGCGTCATCCGGGGCCACTGGGCTGCGGCCGGGCTGGCCGAGACGATGAAAAGGAGAAGAAAAAGCCAGCAGGTTAAGGTTTTTACGGATGCAGGTTTCATGCTCTGTTTTCCTTTTTGTGGGATTTCAGGGGTAAAGCGCGTTTCGGCCCTTTTTTTACGCCTCAGAGGACGCTCAGGCAAGGGGGCTTTTTTGAAGCAGCAGGCAGGCATAGCCGTATTCATCGCCGTACTGCCGGTTCATGGCGATTTCCTCTTTCAAATCCTGAAAGGCGGGTCTTTCCCCAAGGGAATCTTCCAGATCAAAGAGGACTTTTTCCATGTCATCGTAGAAATCCTGCCAGTCCTGCCGGGGCAGGAGGGAAGCGTCCACAACCCGGTATCCGGCCTTTTCCGCCTGAAGACACCGGTCTTTAAGGCGGCGCATGTCGGGATACTCCACATCCCAGAGTTCCTTGCATGGGGCAGAAGGGGTGTCCGTGAGCCAGATGGCATCACTGACAAAGAGATGACCTTCCGGAATGAGGAATTTTTTCCATGTGGCAAGTGCCTTTTCAAACCCCATGATGTAGGCGGCTCCCTCACACCAGATGAGATCAAAGCTTTGGTCTTCAAAGGGCAGATTCAGCATGGAAGCCACAAGGGGCTGGATGCGGTGGGATAAATTTTTTTCCGTAAACTTTCTTTTAAGGGCATCGAGAAAAGGCCCATGATTGTCCACGGCTGTAATCCGGGCTTCACTTACCCCGGCCAAGGTAAGGGCCGCTTCTCCTTTGCCGCAGCCGATCTCAAGAATATTGCCAATGGCAGCACTGTTTTCGATTTTCCGGAAAGCGTTGAGGGTGGCCTGCCTGCTGCCGGGACCCTGTCGTTTCATGGTTTCAAATACCTTAAAAAAGTCTTCCATATAGACCTCATGATTTTCCATGTTTCGTGAAACGCAGCGAATCTGCGTTGCGGTTGTTTCGGAAAAGCCCAGGGCCTGAAGCCATTTCAGGTGGGCCTGGGGAGACTGTTTTTCAAAGGTCGCGTGCCAGAGTTTCAGAGGATCATTTCCCGGTGTCTCGGGCGGAGCCTTTCCTTCCGCCCTGTGGCAGAGGGCGCGCAGCACACTTCCAGCGGTTTTCAGGTGGAGAATTTCCCTTTCAATGACAAGAAGCTGCTCCCGGAGCATGGCGGCATCCATCTTTCCTTCGAGGCATTTCCGGCACTGGGCCAGGGAAAAGCCCGCCCTCTGGAGGCAGCGGAGGGTGACAAGGCGCTCCAGATCGCTTTCCGAATAGATGCGGTAGCCGTTTTGTTCATCCCTTGCCGGTGAAACCAGGCCGATTCTCTGGTAATAGAGCAGGGTGGAGCGGGCAATGCCAAGGCGGCGGGTGATGTCTGATACGCGATACATGAAAGGCCTCCCATCTTGTTTCTGAAAGAAAAGGTAGCCTATGAACCTTTAGACAGGTCAAGGGAAAAAAGTTAAGGTGGAAAGGTTTTTTTCAGGCGGATTATCCGGTATGGGGAGGGAGGCAGCGTGCGAATATTCTTTCTGGGGTTTTCGGAGGCATCATGGTTATGATGGGTATGACCGGGGGCGCAGGGGCTTCGGAAAAGGCCGGTATGACCGGCCCCCTTGCGCGTTTTGAGGGAGGCACCCTTTATCAGTCCGGGAAGGTGCCGGTGGTGGATCTGCACGGCTCTTTCCGGCAGATGGGGCGGCAGTACGGAGCGCTTCTTTCAAAAGAACTGAAGGCTCTGTACCAGGAGGCCGTTGAAACCTATTTTATGAAGAAAAAGAGCCTTTCCGAAGTCGTCATGGATGAGATGGCAGAAGCCCTTTTCCGGTTCTATCCCCGCCGTTTCAAAGACATTCTGGAAGGCATGGCCGAGACATCCGGGCTTTCTTTGAAGCAACATTTGCGGCTTAACGCCATGGAATATTTTGGCGTGATAACGGGCTGCTCCGGGATTTTCGCCTGGGGAGCGCACACAGCGGGCGGGCCTCTGGTGGCGGGCCGGAACTACGACTGGTTTGATTCCTACACGGGTTTTGCCCAAAAGCTGGCCGTGAGCGTCTGGCATCCGGATTCGGGCATTCCTGCGGCCATGGTCACCTTTGCGGGGGTGATGTACATGACCACGGGCATGAATGCGGACGGCCTTTTTCTGGAGCTGAACAACGGCCTGCCCTCGGGCGGGGGGCTGACCTTTACCAACCGCATTCCCGCCATCGTCAATCTGATGGCCTTTCTCATGGATTACGCCACCCTCGGGGAGCTGGATGCGGCCTTTCACACCACCCGGCCGGAGTTCGCCTTTATCATCAACGTGGCGGACAGCCGCGAGGCCTTTGCCTACGAGTGGGCACCCTTTGATCTCCGGCGCAGGGCTGCGGACCGGGAGGGGCTGCTGGTGGCCACCAACCATTTTGCCGATCCTTCCTGGGGATTGATGCTTCAGGCGAATACGGGCTTTGAGTCGCCCCTCAGACGGGAAAATCTTCTGAGTCTGGGGGAGAAGATGAAGGGCGGGCTTAACGCGGAAAGCATGAAGGCACTTCTGGACATCCCCATGGATAAGGGCGGAGCCACCTGGCCCCAGGAGGGCGGTATCCGTACCGTGTATCAGGTGGTGGCTGTACCGGGAGAACGCCTGCTCTGGGTGAAGGTGCCGGGGTATCAGGACTGGACGGATGTGGATCTTAAGGATCTTTTTTGAACATAGGGAAAGGAAAAGAGGGCAATGAAAAAATGGGGTGTGGCGCTGATGCTGGCGGCTTCTTTGGTTATGATGGCGGGGGTAGGCCTTGCGGATACAAAAAGGGTAAGGATCGGCATTTCCAAGATTGTGGCCCATCCGGCCCTGGATGCCCTGGAAAAGGGGGTGCAGGACGGGGTGCGGGAAAGCTGGCCGGAGGCTGTTTTTGATTTGCAGAATGCCAACGGCGATCTTTCCACCGCCGCTTCCATTGCCCAGAAGTTCAAGGCCCAGCAGGTGGATCTTGCCGTAGGCATTGCCACGCCCACGGCCCAGGCCCTGGTGAATCTTCTGAAGGATCAGCCGGTGATCTACTGTGCGGTCACGGATCCTGTGGATGCCGGGCTTGTGGATTCCTACGACAAGGGCGGAGCCAATGTGACGGGATATTCGGACATGACGCCCGTGGCGGAGCAGATTGATTTTCTTCTGCGTATCAAGCCCATCAAAAGGCTGGGCCACATTTACGCCAGCGGAGAATCCAATGCCGTGCGCCTTGCCCAGATCGCCCGTAAGGTCTGCGAGGAAAGGGGCATTGAGTTTGTGGAAAGCACGGTGGCGAGCAGTGCTGAGGTGAAGCAGGCCATCCAGACCATCATCCGCCGGGTGGACGGGGTTTATCTCAGCAATGACAACACGGTGTTCGCGGCCCTGCCTGCGGTGTCCGAGGTGTGCATGCGTCATAAGATCCCTCTGGTGACGGCGGATCCCAGCTCTGCACGGGACATCCCGGTGCTGGCGGCCTGGGGTTTTGATTATTACCGCATGGGGGTGGCCACGGGCCGTCTGGCGGCGGAAGTGCTTTCCGGAAAACCCACGGCGGAGATTCCCACGCGCTACATGACAGAAGCTGCGGACATGGATCTTCTGGTGAATCTGGATGTGGCAGGGCAGCTGGGCCTCACGATTCCTCCGGATCTTCTGGAAAAGGCCAATACCCGCATTGAAAACGGCGCACTTACAGAGGCTCGGTAGGCCATGATTGAAGGCATTTTTGTGGAGGGGCTCATTTACGGCATCATGGCCCTGGGCGTGTTTTTCACCTTCCGGATCCTGAATTTTCCGGATCTGACGGTGGACGGCTCCTTTCCCCTGGGTGCTGCGGTGATGGCGGCCTGTATTACCAGCGGAGCCGGGATTTTCTGGGGCCTGACCCTGGCCCTTGTTTCCGGCTGGCTGGCGGGTGCGGTCACGGCGGAGATCCACAACCGCCTGCGGGTGCCCCATCTGCTGGCGGGAATTCTCACCATGACCATGCTCTACTCCATCAATATCCGCATCATGGGCAACCGGGCCAACCTGCCTCTGGTGCGACAGGAAACCCTGCTGACGCAAGTTACCCAGGCCTTTCCCGGTCTCGATCCGGCCTGGGTGCTGCTGGGCTTTTTCATTGTGCTGGTGCTGGGCATCAAGGTGCTTCTGGATCTTTTCTTTCTCACGGACATGGGCCTTGTGTTCGGGGCGCTGGGCAACAATGAGCAGATGGTGCTGGCCGCAGGGGTGAACCCCGCCACCTACAAGGTGATCGGCGTGGGCATTTCCAATGCCCTTGTGGCCTTTTCCGGAGCGCTGGCCGCCCAGTATCAGGGTTTTTCCGACGTGAACTTGGGCCTTGGCATGGTGGTGTTTGGTCTGGCGGCGGTGATGATCGGCGAGTTTCTCATTCCCTCCAACCGCATCTGGGTGCTCACCCTGCGGGTGGTGCTGGGGGCCATTCTCTACAAGGCCATTCTGTACTTTGGCCGGTATTATGGCTATGCCATCCACATGACCCCCAGTGACCTTAAACTCATCTCCGGCCTTCTCATCATTTTTGCCCTTGTGCTGACCCGAAGGGGGAAAAAGGGCAGGGGAGGGCTTTTTTCATGATACGTCTTGAGGGTATCGTCAAAACTTTTCATCCGGGAAGCCCAGATGCCCATACGGTGTTTCAGGGCCTGAATCTGGAGGTGGGCGAAGGGGAGTTTGTCACGGTGATCGGCTCCAACGGAGCTGGAAAATCCACCCTTCTCAATCTCATTTCCGGAAAGATTTTTGCGGATGCGGGCCGGGTTTTCATCAACGGGAGAGACATGACAAAGCTTCCCGAATACCGGCGCGCCCAGTATGTGGGCAGGATTTTTCAGGATCCCCTCGCAGGCACGGCAGCCACCATGACGGTGGAGGACAATCTTATGATTGCCGCCAAAAAGGGGTTCCGGGGGCTTCGCATCAGCCTGAATAAAAAACAGCGGGAGACTTTCCGGAATCACCTTGCCCATCTGGACATGGGCCTTGAAGACAGGATGAAGGACAATGTGGGGCTTCTTTCCGGAGGCCAGCGTCAGGCCCTCACCCTGCTGATGATGGTGCTTTCAAGGCCGCCCCTTATTCTTCTGGATGAGCACACCGCAGCCCTTGACCCCAGAAACGCCGAGAGAGTGATGGATCTTACCCGGATTTTTGTGGGGGATTACGGCTTTACCACCCTCATGGTGACCCACAACATGGCCCATGCCATCCGTTACGGGAGCAGGCTTCTCATGATGGACAGGGGCCGCATCGTGCTGGATGTGGGAGGAGAGGAAAAGGCGGGGCTTACGGTGGAGGGGCTGGTGAAGCGCTTCAGCGAGCTTGGGGCCACGGCTTCCGATGCCCTGCTCCTGACGCGGGGAGGGGAAGTATGACCCAAGAGTACAAAAAGTCGCCGTCCCCTGAAGCCTTGCATCAGCTGGAAGTGCCCAGTATCACTGTGGAAAAGGCGCTTTTCCGGAGGAAGCCTGTTCCCTCAGGGCATCCTTGACCCGGTTTTCCGCATAGGTGAGGGTCTGCTCCATTTTCCAGGCCGCATAGTCTTCGTCCCCTGCGGACAGGGCGGCGAGAAGTTCCCTGTGGTTTTGCAGGGCCGTTTCCGCAGCTCCGGGAAGTGCGTAGAAAAAAAGGCTGTAATGCCGGTACGCCGGTTTGAAGGAATTGAAAAGAAGCTGGGCCACCATGTTGTCCGTCATGGCGACAATGCCCGCATGAAAGGAAAAATCCGCCTCCGCCAGGGTCTGCACCCAGGCCGGAGGCGTTTTACTATCAAAAAGGGAAAGGGGCTGTTGGGGCGTTGCTTCAGCGGCCCCTTTTTTTTCCGCCTCCCTCCCTTGTGCAAGGGAGGCCTCTGTTTCCTCCAGCAGGGTTTGTAAGCGCAGAAGCCCGGTACGATCCGGATTCCTTGCTGCCTTGCGGACAATGAAAACCGCAGCGAGACGCCGGAATTCCAGCAGGGACAGGAGGGTGTCCGTATCCAGCCCCCCTTCGGTCTGCATGAGGTGGATGAGCAGATCCAGCGAGGCCTCGCTTTTAAAGCGCCGCACATAGATGCCGCTCTGGGGCTGTTTTTCCACAAGGCCGAGCTGCACCAGCCGGGAAATGGCATCCCGGATGGTGATGCGGCTGACCCCATGCATCTCCCCCAGCACCCTTTCCGATGGAAGACGGGTCTTTTCCGGATAAATCCCCGAAAGAATGTCCCTTTGCAGGGCCTTAAAAACAATGTCTGCGCGTCTGTCTGTCATGTGAAGCCTCCCTCTGGGAAGCCTTGTAGCAGAATTTTGGGTTTTTGCATCGGCGTTTCAGCGGTTTTTCTTATTGTGGAAATACCAAAAATCATAAATAACTTGATTTCAGCTTTTTAAAAGCATAATTGGTATTACCAAAAACCTTTTTCCTGGGAGGCCCCATGACAGAAAACCCATCCAGAATTCCCCTTTCTCCAGCCTCAGACTGTCGCCAGCCCTTTACCATGGAGGAGACCGCCCTTGCGGCGATTCGCAGAACCCTCATGGAAACCCCGTGCAGCATCTGCCTTGAAAGGCCAAAGCTCATGTTGCGGGCAAGGTTTTCCGGGTTTTTTTCCAGAAAGCGCCATCCCTTGGTACGGCGTGCGGAGACGCTGGCCTTCATTCTGGGGGAAAGAAAGGCCCGGATCTATCCGGAAGAAGCCATTGCCGGGAACATGAGCTCCAAAAGGATCGCGGCCAATTACTATCCGGAGGGCGGTTCCTCCCACATTCTGGAAGATCTTTTCCGCCTTGAAAAACGGCCCGTGCCCCTGAAGCTGTTCTTTTCCGAAAAGGTTTTTCTGTTGGGGATGGCAGGCATCACCTTTACCTGGAGCACGGGATGGAAGGCCTTTGGACGTCTTTCCCGCCTCTCCACCCTCTGGACGCGGGTTCTGGGTGCAAGAAGCACGATTCTCACGGAAATCGCAGGGGTTTCCCACCAGATTCCGGACTATGGCCTTGTGGTGACAAGGGGGCTTCACACCGTGGATGCGCGGGCCCGGAAAATTCTGGAGGAAGGCTGCACGCCGGAGGGCCTCGCGCTGGATGCGGATCAGCGGGCCTTTTACCAGTCCGTGCGCATTCTTTTGGGAGGCATCCGGAAGATGGCGGCCAATCTGGAGCGGGAAGCCCTTCGCCTTGCGGAAACTGCGGAGGGCCGGGAAAAGGCACGTCTTTCAGGCTTGGCCACAAGCCTTGCCCAGGTGCCCTGGCATCCGGCCCGAACCCTTCAGGAGGGGCTTCAGGCCTGCTGGATCGTCCATGTGGCCCTCAATCTGGAAGACTACGAGCAGGGGCTTTCCTTTGGCAGGCTGGATCAGATTCTTTTTCCCCTTTTCGAAAAGGACATGGCCGAAGGCCGTCTGGACAGGGAAAACGCCGTCCGGCTCATCGCCTCTTTTCAGCTCAAGGCCTGCGAGACCATTCCCCTTTTTTCCCGGAGGATGGATGCCTACTTCAGCGGCAACACCGTGGGGCAGGGGATTACCCTGGGCGGTACGGACAGCGAGGGCAGGGATGCGACCCAGCTTCTTTCCGGTCTGTTTCTGGATGCTTTTTTAAAGATCCGCACGAGGGAACCCAACCTCCATGTGCGGATACACGGGAGCACACCGGCATGGTTTCTTGAAAAATGCACGGCCCTCATTGGCGCTGGCTGCGGCAATCCCGCCTTTTTCGGGGATGCCGCTGTGGTGAAGGCCCTCACGGGGGCGGGCATGTCTCTCGCCCATGCGCGGGACTACGGGGTGATCGGCTGCGTGGAGCTGGGAAGCCCCGGAAGAACCTACCATTCTTCGGATGCAGGGCTGTTCAGCCTGCCCGCCTGTCTGGAACTGGCCCTCAACGTTGGTAAGCCCTTTGGCCGGTCCCTGTTCGCCTCCTGGGCCGTGAAGACCCCGCCGCCCGAGACCCTGGAAAGCCTTGAGGATCTGCTCTGCGCCTTTACCCGTCAGGTGGAGGCCATGGTGGCGGATGCGGTGCGGCAGACGACGCTTCTGGAAAGGGCGAACCGGGCGCATCGTTCCGCTCCCCTCAATTCCCTGCTCACCGCAGGGTGCATGGAAAAGGGACGGGATGTCACCTGGGGCGGGGCGTTTTATGACTTTACGTCCTATCAGGCTGTGGGTCTTGCGGATGTGGCGGATGCCCTCAGCGCCATCCGTCAGGTGGTGTTCACGGAAAAACGCCTTAGCCTTGCCGGGCTTGTGGACATTCTGAAACGGGATTTCAGGGGAGAAGAGGCCCTGCGTCTGCGCCTTGCCACCCGCTGCCCGAAATACGGCAATGGGGATCCCGAAGCTGATGCCATGTTTCAGCGTGTGGCGGACATTTTCACCACTGCGGTGACGCGCCACCGAAACAGCCGGGGCGGAACCTTCCTTGCGGGCATGTATTCCATGACCTGCCATACGGCCTTTGGCCGATGGACAGGCGCCTCGGCTTCGGGCCGCAGGGCGGGCCAGCCCCTGGCCAACGGTTTTTCCCCTGCCACAGGGGCCGACCGCATGGGCCCCACGGCCCTTCTGCGTTCCGCCGCCTCGCTGGATACCTCGGCCTGGGCCAACGGAGGAGCCCTCAATCTCCGGCTGGGAACCCCCTTTGTGAAGGGCGCTGCCGGGGAAAAACTGCTGGCGGGTCTGCTGCGCTCCTATCTTGTCACCCAGGGCGGAATGCAGGTGCAGCTCAATGTGCTGGATGCCGACACCCTGCTGGAGGCCAGGCGTCATCCGGAACGCCACCCCGGCCTTCTGGTGCGCATTGCGGGGTACTGCGCCTATTTTCAGGATCTGGCTCCGGAAGTGCAGGATGAGGTCATCGAACGAACCCTCCACGGAAAGGAGCCAGCATGAAAACGCCCCTTGTGTTTTCGGTGCAGCATGGCTGTATCCACGACGGCCCCGGCATCCGCACCACCCTCTTTTTCAAGGGCTGCCCCCTGCGCTGTGCCTGGTGCCAGAATCCCGAATCCTGGAAGCCTGAGGCGGAAATCGCCTTTCGGTCCCACCGCTGCATTGGCTGCGGACAGTGCAGGACGGTCTGTCCCGCAGGCCTTCTGCTTCCGGAAAGGCGGGACGCGAGGGCCTGCACCTCCTGCATGGCCTGTGTGCGGGTTTGCCCGTCAGAGGCCCTTATCCTTGTGGGTGAAGCCTGTTCGGAAGCGGAGCTTCTCGCCTGTCTGCGTCCTGAATATCCCAATTTTGAGGCAACGGGCGGCGGGGTGACCTTTTCCGGAGGGGAGGCCGGGCTTTTTCCCGGCTTTCTTGCGGGCCTTGCGGAACGTCTCAAGGAAGAAGGCATTCATCTGGCCATGGAAAGCTGCGGCATGTACGACAGCAGGCATCCTGCCATGCAGGATCTGATGGGGCATCTGGATCTTCTGCTCTTTGACGTGAAAATCCACGACAGTGCTTTGCATAAACACTGGTGCGGTACGGCCAGTGAGCCGGTCAGGGTCAGCCTGAAGGAAGCCGCTCGGGCCATGGTTTCAGGAAAGGGGCCTTGGGTCTGGCCACGGCTTCCCCTGGTTCCGGGGGCCACCGATGACGCGGAGAATCTCAAGGCCTGGGCGCTTTTTCTTGAAGGTCTCGGCATCCGCTGGTTGACCCTTCTGCCCTACCACGATCATGGCATCAGCAAACGGCGCTGGTTTGAGGGCATGTCCCAGTCGCCGCAGACCTTCCGGACACCGGATACTCAGGATCTCAGGCGGGCCGCCTCTCTGTTTGAAGCCCGTGGAATCCGGGTGTACGGGCCGGGAGAGGAGGATTTTCAGGGGATGGCGTTTGACTAATCGCAAGTAGTTGTTTGCGACTGAAGAATTTTTGCAAGATAGACACTTGGTTCATATCGCCTTGTATAGTGGATCTAATTTTCAAGGCAGTATTTAAGCTTGCATGCCTCATCAGGAGGCGTTAAAAGTCTCGTTTTTTTGCTGTAATCAGACGACGGTATCCATCCTGGAGCCCACGTCCCCATTCTTAATCCCCGTAACTATTCAGCAAAAAAGACTGACGCATGATTTTACAGGTAAATCTTAAAAAATGAAAAAGATAATCAACGATTAAAAAATGTCCTGCTATTGAAAACCTGTGCTATAGAAATTCCGTCATGCAC
>NZ_JAVETM010000104.1:0-3348 GCF_034006065.1 Desulfobotulus sp.
TCTCCGGCATCCATGGGGGGATGGGCTGCTGCATTTCCATGGGGTCATCCTTCTTCCAGAAACTCTTTTTCTTCGTCCGCGTACTTCAGCTCAAAGGCTTCCGTGCGGGATAGCCGGTGCATCATGGCATCCCACTCCTGACGCAGCAGATCCCGGCCAAGGTTGGCCTTGGAACCGTCTCCGCCCACCATGCGGGCGATGTCCGGCATGAGCCGGTCCATGAGCTGCTTGGCCGAGGTGTCGAGAACCTGAAGGAGGCCCACCAGCATCTGATCCACCTCACTTCTGTCCACGAGTTTTTTTCTTTCCCGTGCCAGCTGAAGGGCCACCATCTCCCTTTTCTGGGCCATCAGCTCCAGCGCCAGAGCCCGCTTGGCGGCGTTGTCCTTTTCCAGCTGACGGGCGGCGGTGATGGGGCTGCCGCCGTCGGTCTTTTCCAGCTCGCATCTGGCCACATAGGCCAGAACTTCCGTTTCCGTAATGGGCTGACCCTTTTTGTAGCGGATCAGCCCGCTTTTCTGGTCCTGATAGAGCTTGGTCTTTTCGATGGAAAAGCCCTCTCCCTGCAAAAACCGCAGGACGTCCATCAGGGTCTTGAACTCCCTTTCAGGCGGGGTCTCCTCCATCCCTTCTCCTTCCATGAATCCTGAATCCAAAAACCTGCGCGAGGCCCCTTCAGGCGGGAACCTTTGTGCGCTCCTTCCGGCTTCTTCAGCCGAGTATCCGCCAGCCCAATGGCTGGACTTTTTTTCTTTGTGAACGACAGGCCCCTCCAGCGGGTACCTTTGCGCTCCCGACCGACCCCAATGGGCCGGGTACTGCCGCCAGCCCAATGGCTGGACTTTTTTTCTTTGTGAACGACAGGTCCCTGTAAGCGGGTACCTTTGCGTTCCCGACCGACCCCGATGGGCCGGGTACTGCCGCCAGCCCAATGGCTGGACTTTTTTTCTTGTGAACGACAGGCCCCTGTAGGCGGGTACCTTTGCGCTCCCGACCGACCCCCATGGGCCGGGTACTGACTGCCAGCCCAATGGCTGGACTTTTTTTCTTTGTGAACGACAGGCCCCTTTAAGCGGGTACCTTTGCGTTCCCGACCGACCCCAATGGGCCGGGTACTGCCGCCAGCCCAGTGGCTGGACTTTTTCTTGTGAACGACAGGCCCCTGTAAGCGGGTACCTTTGCGTTCCCGACCGACCCCAATGGGCCGGGTACTGCCGCCAGCCCAGTGGCTGGACTTTTTTTTGTGAACGACAGGCCCCTCCAGCGGGTACCTTTGCGCTCCTGACCGACCCCCATGGGCCGGGTACTGACTGCCAGCCCAATGGCTGGACTTTTTTTCTTGTGAACGACAGGCCCCTTTAAGCGGGTACCTTTGCGCTCCCGACCGACCCCGATGGGCCGGGTACTGCCGCCAGCCCAATGGCTGGACTTTCTTCGTGCGCGAGGCCCCTCCAGCGGGTACCTTTTTTGCGCACTTTCCGGCGGGTTTTAAGGGTTTGGGCTGCTGGCCCCTAAGGCGGGAACTCTTTTTGCCGCGTCAATTCCATGACGGAATCCCCTAAAAACCCTCCGGAATCACAGACTTTTCCGTTTTCCGTTCCGTTTTCGGTTTTCACTGTGCGCAAGCTTCGCGCCTCCGCGCCCCGTGGAGGGCTGGGGGCCGGGTAGTACCTTGGCCGGTTCGAAAACAAACACATCACCAACCGGCAGGGCAAAAGCCCCGTTTTCCAGCAGGGATTCCAGGTCCGGACGCGCCATTGTGACCAGTGCCACGGCGTTCCGGAAAAACTCCCAGCGGGTCGTCTCTATGGGCGAGACGCCTGGCCGGGCCTGGATACAGAGATTACCGGATCGGTCCTGAACCAGTCGGATGCCGGATTCCGGCCAGCTCCGGAGATGGGAAGAAAGGGCCACCACAGGCGGGCTGTCCTGCCAGCGCAGCAACTGGGGTGTTTGGATTTCCCTTTCATGGATTCTCATCTCCGGGAACTTTTCAAGAAGACTGGGTCGCGTCATTTTTCAGCAATCTCCGGTGTTTCTTCTCTTTTGGGTCGCATAGGGGCCGCATAAAATCCATAACTGCTTTTTCTGAAACCAAGTTAAATCAGTAAATTAAGCCTAGTGGGTCGCATGGGCCGCATGGATTTCCATTGAAACAGCTCCGGCGGCTAAACGATACCCGTCCCCACCCTGTCCGCATGCGCGCGTACGCGTAAGGAGTTGGATTCCATGCGACCCACGCGACCCACCCCAGATAACATGCTGATTTCCATGCTTTTTCTGAGAGGCCCAAAGTGACCACCATGCGGCCCACACGCGGCCCACATGTGACCCATTGGAAGGGTCGTCCTTTTTTCTGAAGGGGGTGCGGGGGAATCAGTTCGGGTCATGGACCACCCCCTTGTACACTCTTTCCCGACTCAGGCCCGAGCGGCGGCGTGACACCATGAGAGATGGCACTACTATTTTGAGTTCACGGGTAAAGTGATTGAGATTCATAGGCCCAAAACCGCACTTGCCGCAGAACTCCCTGTACTTGTCGTAGAGGGCGATCTGGCTGACTTCCATGCTTTCCCCTTCGTAAACCGGCGCTACCCTGCAACAGTCCGATACAAAGCCTAAAACGGGGTTGTTCTCGTATCTGTATTCCATGAGGGTGCGCCGCATGTCCGCAGAATCCGTAAAATCCTTTTGCCTTCGCAAGCGGTCCAGCCCGACAAGCGCCCAGGCGAAGATCCCCGGAAGTTCGGCCATGAGTTTTTCCTGTAAATGTAAATCCCTGTCTGCGCCTTTAAACTGCTTTTTGAACGCGATGGTCAGAAGGCGGCGGTAAAAACCATCGGTATTGTCCAAAACCCGCAGCCAGCGGTTACAGGCGAACACCAGCTTGCAGCGGGGTTTGAATTCAAAGGGATCTTTGTTCTTGAAGGCGGCGGAGATCATGTCGCCGCTCACAATGGCCTTGAAAAAGCCGGATGTGAAGGCCTTGCCCTCGGTCTCCGTGGAGGTGTTCAGCAGCTTGCCAAAGAGGGTGGCGCGGTAAAACTGATCTTCCAGATCCGTCATGTTGACGGCGGAGCAGTTTTTCTCCCCCACCAGCGCCTGAAGAACGGCAATGAACTTGGATTTCCCGTCCGAGCCCCGGCCATAGAGCAGTAGGGCCTTTTCCATGAAAACTTCCTGGGTGAGGCAATACCCCGCCCACTCCTGGGCCACGCGGATGCTGTGCTCATCCTGAATGGTTTCTTCGAGAAAGCGCAGCCAGCGGTCACAGGTGGCTTTGGGGAGAAAGGGCACACCCAGCATGTGGGTGGCGTAGAACTCCCGCTTGTGGGGCATAAGGTCGTA
>NZ_JAVETM010000042.1:0-30326 GCF_034006065.1 Desulfobotulus sp.
CTTGAAATTACAATTAATAATAATTTCAAGGGACAAAGTATTTTCACTGAGTTGTCAAGGTATAAATCATATTTTTTTGATAGCAATCAAAACTTTTTTCATGCAAAAACCTAACCGGACATTACTGGTACGGACTCTTCCTGGAGGGCGGTGTCCGGAGCTTAAAGGAGCTCTTTTCCGCCCTGATTTTTTTTCTGGATACCAACTGGGCCGCCTCAGGTCCGCAAAAAAAGCGGGAAAAGCACGGACAGACAGGGCTGCGCTGGTTTTTCAATCAGCTTCTGAAAAAGTTTCAGCTTGAGGAATCCGCCAAGGGCGGGCTCTGGCAGCAGTGGCTGAAGGACACCCATTCCGATGATCTGGTCGAGGCCCTGGATGGGGCTTCCGAGCTCAGAAAATCCATCGCCAAAACCCTTGAGGATGCTGCGGAACCTGTTCTGGACGGGCTTCTGAAAACCGTGGACTGGCTGCGGGCCTTTCAGCAACTTGTTTATAAGGAGGAAAGTGCGGCACAGGAGGAAAGCCCTGAAAATGAGCCCACACCGGAAGAACCAGGTTTACGGGCTTCTGTGCCTTCTTCTCCTTCTCCCCGGATGGTGGCGGGGCAGGGGCTTATGGTTGAGGGCTCCATGCACCTTGAGCTTCTTACGAAAAAACTTGAAATCTTTGAACGTCTCATGGCGGATGAAAAATTCCCCAGAGCTGCTCTGGTGGCCGATGACATCATCGCCATCATCGAAAATTTTGATCCAAGGCTTTATTTCCCAAAGCTTTTCAGCCGGTTTTTCATGCTTCTTGCCATGCACAGCAATGAGGTCATGCAGTTTGATGAAATGAAGGAGAGCCCGGAATGGCAGGCCATGCGCGAATTTTTCAAGGTGGACCCGGATGCTTTTGCGGAGTTCTGATTTTCTGAGGTTTTTTCTGAAACTTTCAGTTTTTTGTGCCAGGGCTGCGGACTTTCACGGTTTTTCCCAATGCAAAGGGGGTAAAGGTGAAATGTAAGGGATGTGGTCTGGAATCGTTGTCCGGTGAAGGTATGACCATGGTTGCAAGCTGGCCCTTCTGCACCGTGTGCTTTGAAAAACTGATGGCGGGCGGAGAGCCCGGTCGCAGCAGCGAAGCCACCCGGCAAGGGGAGGCAGGCAAAGCCATGGCTTCCCATCTTTCTGAAAAACCCGGTGCCAGTGCCGGAGGAGAACCCGCATGTGAGCTCTGCGGTGCGCCCCTTACTGAGGAGGCATGCCGGGTGGGGGTGTGGAAATTCTGCAAGCTCTGTTTTCAGGATCTGATCATGACGCCTCCTCCCTTAAGGCCAGCCCAGTCGGTGGAAGCTTCGGAAGAGGAAAAAGGATCTGCGGACAGCAAAGAGCTTCCGCCCATGCCGGATCTCATGAAAAGCATTGCCTGTTCCGGATGCGGCCGCTCCATTCCCCTGGGAGGGGCCAGGGGGATGGATGGGGGGATGTTCTGTCCGGACTGTTTTGCAGCCCATGCGGAAGCTTTGTCAAAGGGGCATCTTCCGCATGGCGGGAATTCCGGGTTTTCAGATTCCGGGGAAGACCCTTCCTTACCCGGCAGTGCGCGATGTGAGGCCTGTAACCGGGTGCTGCCCCGGCACAGATTCAGGGAGGTGGAGGGCTTTGCACTTTGTTCCGCCTGCTGCGCCACGGACGAGATGCTTGCCCTCGACATGGCCCGCAGACGGCACAGAAAACGCCTTGAGGCGGAAAGCACCCGGCTTTGAATCCGGCCTGATGTCCATGGAAGGGATGGGGCTGGCCCAGCAGTTTATTTTGCAGAACCCGGAAAGGAGAAGCATAAAATGGGATTTCTTGTAACCAATGGTGCGGTGATGATGTGCAGTTTCGGGGTAGCACCTTCTTCCCTTCTTGTGCTTCCGACCAACAAGGTCCTGGCTTCTCTGCCTGCGGCAACCATCATGGATTATGCGCCCGGGGTGAATATCCTTCCCTTCGGTATGTGCACCACACCCAGCAATCCTGCGGTGGCATCGGCCACTGCGGCAGCCTTGGGTGTGCTGACGCCCATGCCCTGTGTTCCTGTGACCGTGGCCCCATGGGTTCCCGGAAAGCCGACGGTTCTCATAGGAAACTTTCCGGCGCTGACGGATTCCAGCAAGCTCATGTGCATGTGGGGTGGGGTGATTTCCATCAATTTTGCGGGTCAGGTAACGGTGCAGCTCTAGTCCTTGGGACAGGTGAGCACAAATACGCCCATTCAAGAAAGGATTAACGAGGATGATCATTGACCGCTTTAATCTCAAGTCCCAGGAGCTGATCGAAAAGGCCTGCCGTCTGGCTGTGAAAAAGGAGCATCAGTGCGTCACCCCCTGGCATCTTCTCTCAAGCCTTCTGGATGCCTCCCGAAGCCCGATCCGCTCGGCCCTGAAGAGTGCCGGTGCCAATGTGGAGGCCCTGGAAGCCCGCATCTCCGGTCAGCTTCTCACCCTGCCCAAGGCCCTGGCCGGAGCCCAGCAGACTCCCATCAACCGGGATCTGGAACGTCTTTTCATTCTGGCCGAAGAAACCGCCACCCAGATGGGAGAGGCGACCATCGGCATCCACCACCTGCTTTTTGCCCTTCTGGATGTGGGAGAACCCGCAGGGGCGCTTTCGGAATCCGGCGTAAACCGGGAAAAACTGGGGGCAGCCCTTAAAGCCATGGGTGCTGAGGCCAAAAAGGAAGGGGGCTCAGGTCTGTCCCAGGAGTTTGAATATCTCACAAAATATACAAGGGATCTCACGGAAACGGCCCGAAAAGGGGAGTTGGATCCTGTAATCGGCAGAGATGAGGAAATCCATCTGGCGGTTCAGATTCTGAGCCGTCGTTTAAAAAACAATCCCATCATCATCGGAGAGCCTGGCGTGGGAAAAACCGCAGTGGTGGAAGGTCTCGCCCTGCGCATTGTAGAGGGCAATGTGCCCGACAGCCTGAAAAATGTGGCCATTCTGGCCCTTGATCTTGGCCAGCTCATTGCAGGGGCGCGGTACAGGGGAGAATTTGAGGAGCGATTCAAGCGGGTGCTTGAAGAGATCGAGGCTGCGGGGAATGTGATCACCTTCATCGATGAAATCCACATGCTGGTGGGTGCAGGGGCCTCCGGAGGCGCCATGGATGCGGCCAATCTCATCAAGCCCGCCCTCTCCAGAGGGAAAATCCGCTGCATCGGCGCAACAACCCTTGAGGAATACCGCAAGCACATTGAAAAGGATGCGGCACTCATGCGTCGTTTTCAGACGGTCAGCGTGGATGAGCCTTCCATGGAGCAGACCCTGGCCATTCTCCGGGGAATCAAGGGCAAGTACGAAACCCACCATGGCGTGCATATCACGGATGCGGCCCTGCAGGCTGCGGTTAAACTTTCCAGACGCTATATCACGGATCGTTTTCTGCCGGATAAAGCCATTGATCTTGTGGATCAGGCCGCTGCCAGTCTGCGCATCGCCCTGGCGTCAAGGCCGGAGGACATCGAAGGCATGGCAAGGCAAATCCTGGCCCTTGAGATTGAGGCCCGGGCCCTTGAGGGGGAGACGGACAAGGCCAGTGTGGAACGCCTTGGGGTTCTGAGCGCCGAGCTTGCCGCACTCAAGGAGGCCCATGAGGGGCGTGTTACCGAATGGGAACAGGAGAAGGAAGCAAGGCTTGCGGTGCAGGAAGCCCGCAGAAACCTTGAAGCTGCAAGAAAAGAGCTGGATCAGAAAATTCGGGAGGAGGATTTCGCACGGGTTGCCGAGCTTCAGTACAAGGTGATTCCCGAGGCGGAGAGGGTGCTTGGGGAATATCCGGATGGCGACAGTCCCATGGAGGGAAGCGAGGGCGCTCAGAGGGGACTCCTTGCGGAGGATATTGCTGTCTGCGTTTCCCGCTGGACAGGGGTGCCTGTGGCCAAAATGATGGAAGGCGAAAAGGATCGCTGGCTCAGGCTGGAAACCCATCTGCGGAAACGGGTTGCAGGCCAGGAGGAGGCCCTCGGTACCGTGGCCAGAGCTGTGCGCCGTTCCAGAGCAGGGGTTCAGGATCCGAACCGGCCCGTGGCTTCCTTTCTGATGCTGGGACCCACGGGCGTTGGCAAGACCGAGCTTGCCAAGGCTCTTGCCGAGTTTCTCTTTGACGACGAAAAATCTCTGATCCGCATCGACATGAGCGAGTTTATGGAAAAACATTCCGTAGCCCGTCTCACGGGGGCTCCTCCCGGTTATGTGGGCTATGATGAGGGAGGGGTGCTGACCAACAAGGTCAGGCGTAAACCCTACAGCGTTGTGCTTTTTGATGAGGTGGAAAAAGCCCACCCCGATGTCTTTAATATTTTCCTCCAGGTTTTTGACGATGGCAGACTCACCGACGGGCAGGGCCGGACCACCCATTTCTATGACACCGTTCTGCTCATGACCTCCAACCTGGGGGCCGACCGCATTGAAGCCGTGGAGACAGAAGAGGAGCTTTTGCGGATGAAACGGGCCATCATGGAAGTGGTGCAGGGTTTTTTCAGACCGGAATTTCTGAACCGTCTGGATGACATTATCATTTTCCATCCCCTTACACCGGAGATTATGAATCCCATCGTGGACATCCAGCTCATGCGCCTTTCAAAACTTCTGGAAGACAGAAAAATCCATCTGGAAGTCAATGCCGGGGCAAGGGCTTTCCTTGCACAGGAAGGGTACAATCCCCTGTATGGTGCGCGTCCCCTGAAGCGGGTGATCCAGACAAGGCTTCAGGATCCTCTGGCGGAAATGCTGATCAAAGAGGGCATGGAAGAAGGAGGGCGTATTCTGGTTTCCCTTCAGGAGGAGGGCCTTTGCATCACGCCGGTTCCGGAAGGAGAGCCGTATCCTGAAGAGGATTCCGCCAAGGAAGATGCGGCAAAAGAATCTTCCTTGGAAGAACCGGATAGGGAAGCTGAGTCCGATGCCTGAGATGATTTTTTGAAATAGTAATGCTTTATGGAGCCCTCTTCCTCTGGGAGAGGGTCGGGGCATGGATTGGTTTCAGGGGACATTCAATCCCGGAAACAGTCTGGGAAAAACCGGATAATCCGGAACAGCGCAAAACCTGACCCTTTGTTTTTAATACATGGATCTGTGGCGGCCTATGATCTCTCTGAATATGATCATCTCATTCATACGTTCCTATCTGCAGAAAACCCTGAACCTCCCCCCCAAGGTGCTGGTCATCGGCATGGCCCTGGCCCTTACCCTGGTGGGGCTTGGGATTCTCTTATGGAAAAAGAGAAAAAAAGCTGCGGCCGGTGCAGCCTCTGACACGGGTAAGGGGAAGGACTCCCAGCCTTCCATGCCGAAAAACAGCCTTGTCCGGGTCTGGAAGGATTTTTTTTCTCAAATGCCCTGGCGTATCCGGCGTTATGCCGGAAAACTGCCTGCTTACGTTCTCATGGGGGAGGCACTTAGCGGAAAAACAGAGCTGATCCGAAAATTTACGGACGTGGAAGCCCTCTCCATGCAGTTCCGGGCAAGCCATGTGGCATCGCCCCTGTTCCAGATGTACCTCTCCTCCGGGGCCATACTTCTGGAGATGCCCTCAAGCATCCTGACCCATACGGAATCCGATGCCCGCCGCGCCCTGAGACGGCTCTGGAGAGCCCTGCCCGGAAAGGCCTCTCCCCATGGAGTGGTCTGTCTGAACGCGACCCTCCTTGAAGGGGAGGCTCCCGAAAACCTGAAACGTCTCGCCCTTTATCTGCGGGGCAAGCTCAATTCAATGGTTCCTTCTTCGTCCGGCTTTTTTTTCAGGTCATCTTCTGCGAAAAAATCTGTACCCGTCACCCTTGCCCTCACCCACATGGATCTTATGGAGGGCTATGTACAGTGGTCGGCCTTTCTGGCATCCCAGGGGCTTTCCATGGAAACGGTATGGAGTAAAGGAGCTGATCCTTCCGAGGTGGAAAGGGCACTGGAAGTCTATGCAACCCTTCTGCCCCTTGCCCTGACGCGGGTTGCCTCCAGAGACTACCTGGCCATGGTTGCCTTTCTGGATCATGCGGGAAAATGGCTCGGCGTTCTGGGGGCCTTCTCCAGAGTGTTGCTGAGCCGGGACCCCTTTTTTCCCAGTCCGGCCCTTTTGCGGCTGACCTTTCATGGTACAGGAGAAGATACGGAAAAGGGCGGCCCCTTCAAGTCTTCCCTTTCTTCGGAAACAGCCATGGGGAGACCTCGCATATACAGGCATCAGCTGGCGGCTGGCGGCTTGCTTGCGGCAGGGTTTTTAGGATTTTTGACCCTTTTTGCACTCCAGTACCAGGAACTGGAGAGGGTGGATGAAAAGCTGGATACCATGGAGCTGATCAAGCCCGTCAACTACAGGGAAATGCACCTTCTTTTCCCCACGTCCCACAGGGGGAACCTTTTTTACAAACTGCTGCCCGATTTTTTCACAGAGCATGAAAGAATCAGAACCGAGCGCCTCACGGCACTCATTCGTCAGCACTACCTCTACCCTGCCTTTAACCGGCGGCGTCTTCTCACGGATTACCAGGAGCAGATGGTCTATCTGCTGGGCCTCTTGTATGCCACCCCCGAAAGCGGCCTGAAAGCCATGATCCTTGCAAACCCTGAGGAATGGGAACGGGTTTTGGATTTTCCAAGGCAGATGGTTCTTGACTATGCCCGGTACAACCGGGCAGTTCCCGACATTGATATGGAGCTCAATCTTGCTCGTATCAGCAGTCCCGGAAGCTGGGAGCCCTCGGAAAACAGCCTCATGCTGCATTTTCTCCTGAGGCGGGTGGAAGCCGTAAGCGAAGACCCCTTTCTGACCCACGATGTGCTGGCGGAATTGCAGGGAGTTGCCCTGCCTGTACTGGATCTTGTCCGAAAGGTTTTTGCCTTTCCCCTTCTGAGTGACATTGTGGAGAATCTTAAAAGCGTCACCCACCTTGGCCCGGACATCGCCTGGATGCAGCGCAGGGATGCCCTTTTGCGACATGAACAGCTTCTGGAGCTGCTCAGATCCATTGTCAATGAAACCCTCTCCGTACCGGATACCCGTGGGCTGGCTCTGGATGGTTTCATGGCCATGCCGCCTTCCATTCCCAGGCGTCCCGTGGCCTATCCCGAACCCCTGACCCTGATCCTCGGGGACCGGACTTTCAAAGTGAATGTGCAGGTCTGGCACGACCTTATTCTCCGCAGTCAGGTGACTTTCATGATGCGCAATTTCATGGCGGAACATGAACAGAGCCAGGGGCTTGTCTTTTTTCAGGGAGCTGGGGAGTTTCCGGATATCTGGCTCAATGCCTCCAATGATGGCACCCATTATTTTGCAGGTCAGGCCCGCATTGATGGCCGTTTCACCCGGCCTGCCTTTGAAAAGAGGGTACGACCCGCTGTGGAGGCCCTGGACAGTCAGCTTGCCACACTGCCCGTGGATGCAGCGGAAAAGACACGGTTTGTGGATTTTGTACACAGGCAGGTGATTTTTTATTCAGACCGGTATGTGGAACAGTACCGCAATTATTATGATCAGTACCATCTGCGCGTGGACAATCCTGCAGGTCTTCGTTTTGTCCTGCAGCAGCTTCCTTCCCTGAGCTCGCCTTTTCTGGAGTTTCTTTCAACCCTTAAGACCCATACCCGCCTTGATGTGGGGAACAGCCCCATGCTTCGGCCCGTGGCCCGGCGCATGGATGTTTTTTCCTTCATGGACAGGGTCATGCGGGAGCAGGATGGACGCTATCCTGAATGGGAAACCTACAAAGGACTCATTGCCCAGGTTCAGGACGGACTTTCGGAAACCTTTTTTTCCATCCCTGATCCGGCAGGAAAGGGGGAGGGGTCTGCCCTCAGGCAGGGCCTTTCCCCCCTCGGTCGCATGGGATTGGATATCCTGACCGGAAGTCCCGATTCCAGGCTGGCCATGGCAAGGCAGTGGCTTGGCAGTGTCGGTGTCCCCCCGGACTGGCAGAAACCCTTCCTTGAACCCTTTCAGGTTCTTGGGCAGCTGGGAAAGACTGAAATTGAGGGACGTCTTGTCACGGTCTGGTCGGATCTTTCGGCAAAACACCTTCAGCCTTTAAGGAAGAGCTTTCCCTTTGATCCTGGAGCATCCGAGGTTCTGTCCATGGAAAACCTTGAAAAGGCCCTGCACCCTGAAGGGGCGTTCTGGAAGGATTTCACGGCCTATATGGGGGGCGTGTGCCTGTATCGGGAAGGACGCTGGCAAGGTGCTCTCCGGGATCTCCGCCTTCCCCACGGCATGCTGGCCACGGTGGGGGAAGCCCAGCGTATCCGCAGTCTTTTATGGAATGACAAGGGCGGGGCAGAACCTCTCCGGCTGCGGGTAAGGCCCGCCATACTGCCGTCGGTGCAGGGCGGTGCTGCCTTACCCGTAAATACCTACCTGCGCACGGGGCAGGCTGCGGTTTTTGGTTTCAACCAGCAGCCCGCATGGCAGCCCCTTTCGGTGGAGTGGTGGCGTGAAAGTGTTTCTGCCGCAGGGATGACCTTTGAAATCCGGGTTTCCGGGAGCAGGGCCTACCGTGAGCTGATGACGGCCCCCGGTCTCTGGTCCTTTTACCATCTTCTTCTCAAAGGAAGGCGGCAGGAGGGCGGCAGCCTGTCCTGGATGCTGGAAAGTCCCTGGGGGGGAGCGGATTATGACGTGGTATTTGCCTTTGAAAAAGATCCCTGGACGCTTTTACGCTTCAATGACGGAACCTGAGATCTGACCGACACCTGACCGACATCTGAAGGATTGAGGGGAATATCCATGATGTGTGCTTTTTCTTCCGGATCTTACGCTTTGATACCCCAAAGGAAGGTTCCTGTGCTGGGGCAGGGCGCAGGGCTTGCCCTGGCTCTCCTGCTGTTTTTTTTTCTGCTGTCAGGCTGCGCCAGCAGCTGGCAGGGGGCTTCGGCGCAACAGATTCTCCTGAAGGTGAAGGCAACGCCCGACGCCAACAAGGGGCGTATTTTCTACATGCTGGTGCGGGCCAGCAGTGAGAAACAGTTTCTCACGGACAGTTATCCGGACATTGCAGCCCTCGTCTTTGCAGAACCCAGAGATCCCAATGTGCTGGGGGTCTATTCCATTATCCCTGGCAGGACAGCGGAATTTTCCGTGCCTATGCCGGATAAAAGTCCTGTCGCACTTTACTTTCTTTTCACGGAGCCTTCGGAAAACTGGAACCATTTGCTCGGCATGCCCCTGAAACCCAGTTACGAGATTCTGATTCAGGATCACTCCGTTGTTCTTGATGAACACTCTCCGGGCAATGTTTTCTGCTGCCCCTTTTTCGGGGGATAGGTTTTTGAGGAAAGCAGGCGGGCCAGGCACAGGCAACAGAATGGGAATCCTCGGAATGGTCTTTTCTTCCATGGGGCTGAAAAAGATGCCAGGGTTCTGAAAAACAGCAATCCTCTGCCAAAAGGGTCTTCCATGGATAAGGATACGGCTCTGGATATCGGCGCACTGGAGCGCAGTCTGTACGGAAGCGGGGAGGGGGAGCCGGGTAGCCTGCCCTGGCTTGAGGCATCCTGGAGGCATCCGGAAAGCTTCTGGCTGGGGCTCTGGGAAAGGGCCAGACGAGGTTCTGCCATTCAGCCCGGAAGTCTCCCTTTCCGGTTTTATGATTTTTACCACGACATCGTTCATCGTTTTGAAGGAAGCGGTCGAGGGGCCATGCAGACACCCGATGGCAGGGAGGGCTGGCGAGTCCTTTCCTTTGCAGGGCTTGGACAGCAGTCCCGGAGCCTTGCCTCTGCCTGGCTGGATGCGGGAGCGGAAAAGGGCAGGGTGGTGGCTTTTGTTCTCGATACCGGGGAGACCCTGATGCGGACCCTCCTGACGGCCTTGAGACTTGGGATGGTTATTTCCCTTATCCCCCCTGCGGGCCGCTTTCTTCTCACAAAACGCATGGAAAGGCTTCGACCAGATTTTGTGGTGGTGGAAGATCTGCATGCGGCACTTCCCGTTTTTTCCACCTTTAAGCGCCTTCCCCATGAAGTCTTTTCTCCTGAAGCCCTTTCCCGTGGAGCGTCATCCCGTTCTCCTCTACCTTCCCAGGCGGTTTATCCTTCTTCTGGCACAGCGGCTCTCCTCTTTGATCCCACATCCCCTGAACCCTGCACGCCACGGCCCCTGACAGCGGACGCCCTTTATCTTGGTGCCCTGCGGGACGGTATGCTGGTCATGGGATTGCGATCCGGAGATTTTTTTGCGGCTCCGGGCTTCCATCTTCTTGAGACGGAGCCTTCCCTCATGCTCGCAGGTCTGCTTTCCGGAGCCACGCGGATCCACATGGAACCGGAAAACATGGGAGATCAGGCTTTGTGTCTCGGCTCCCAGCCTCTGCGGGTACTGGGTATCAGCAGGGTTTTCCGGGACAGTCTTTCCGCCAGAACCCTGGATCTCAGCCGAAGCTGCCTCCGATGGTTTCGTCATCCAGGAGAAGGCCCGCCCTCACAGGCATGGACGGACTGCATTCAGAATCTGGGGCTCGGGAAGGCCATGGTCAGCTGTCATGCCTGGAACGCTTCCCTGGGCGGAGTGTCGCTTTTTTCCACAGGGAAGGCGGGAAGGGTGCATGCCGAGGTTTTTCCTGCTGCGGGTATCCGGTGGCGCTTAGGGGATGTTGCGGACCCTTCCCTTTCCGTTGCAGGTCAGCAGGGGCTTTTCATGTCTTGCCCGGATCTGAGCGCAAAGGAAGGCGATGAGGCGGAAGGCGCACTGGCTTCCTCTGCCATACTCAGTCCCCATGGCAAAGGGTATTTCCATGCGCCTGCTCCCCATACCGGAAAAAGGGGGCTTTGCTACCCCGAAAAAGAGATTCTGGAGATTCTGAAAGGCTATTTACCCAAAGGCATTTATACGGCCCTGGCTATCCTTGACCGTGAGGGGGCTCAGGAGGATCCGGTCTGTGTTCTGCTTGTGTTCGGTCCCGGACTTTTTTCTGAAAAAGGAAGGGAGGACGACGGCCAGGTAAGGCTTGCTTCAGAAATCCGGACCTGCATCGCACGGGAAGCCGGGGAGGTTTTTGTTCCGGATCAGGTGAAGTTTTTTCCCCTTTTTCCAAGATTTGATGAAACAGGCGAGGTGGATGGAAGATGGTGCGCGGATCAGTATCTCACGGGAAGGCTTCAGCGCAAGTCAAGGCATCCGGTTTTCCGAAGCCTTGCACGGCTACAGGCCTTCTGTGCGCAGCCTGATGGCAGAAGCGTTTTGTCTTAAAGATTTTAAAAAAATGGGAGATGGCTTCCGGGAAGGGTTTGGATTGCGGCTCATTTCAAAGAGGAGAAAAGAACATGGCCCCTGTACAACAGAATCCAAAGCTTGGCGATTTTGAAAAAATTGCCGTTCAGGATGTCCAGTCATCGGGTTTTGCGTCACAAAACCGGATGTATTACAGCGTGAGTGATGACAAGCCCGTCATTGCAGGGATGTTCAAGAGGGGCAGCAAGCTCGGCCCTGAATTTTATGCAGAAAACGCCCATGTGGTGCACATGCTTGAGCAGGCCATTCTTGGCCAGTCAAAGGCCCATGAAGTGAATAAACAGGCAGCGCTCTGGTATCTTTCCAAATTTCATCAGGGAGCAAGCCCGCTTTATACACGGGATGCGGCAACGGTCTTTCGGCTGCTTTCGGCCAATGAGGATGTCCTTGCCCTTTACTATACCCTTCAGAGCCTTGCGGACATCATATCCACGGATCCTGCCTTCATCTATCTGATCAAGAAGGCGGATCCAGGGAAGATGGCTTCCATCAAACAGCTCTCTTACGAGGGATGGGCCAAAAAGGAAGGGTATGCGGATGGGGAGTGGAACAGCCGTTTCAGCTGGGGAAAGGCAGGTATCAGTACCATGCATGGGCTGGGCGGCCTCATAAAGTTCATCGTTCCTCCCGTTGGCATCGTGGACAGTCTGGTGGATATCTGCAGCGGCACCGACAAGCTTCAGGCTGCTAAGGTGGTGCTGGATCTTGCCGAGCAGTTTCATGCGCCCCTGGCCTATCAGCTGGCCCAGGTGCTTTATGATGATTCCTGGAATGCGCTGATCAAACTTGGAACCGGCGTCACCATGGGTGTGGTGGGTTTTGGTGTCACCGGAGCCGTCTCACCGGGGGGCTATGCCCTTGCGTCCATACCCGGCCTGTGGTCTCTCAGCACAGGCTCCAGCCCCATCGGCGTTGCATGTGAGAAACTCATGGGATCCATAGGAAGCTCCCTGGTGACCGGGGTCACCCCACTGGTTGTTAATTTTACCATGGAAAAGGTGCTGACAGAGAATGTCCTCAAAAATGTGAATGACATTATTCTGCCTGTGTTTTCGGTGCGAAGAGACCGGGATGGCTCCATAACATCGCACCCCCATGGAGGAAGGGACCGCATATACAATCTGTATGAAAAAGCGACGGTGGTTGTGCTGCTCAGCTACCTCGGGATCCCCCTTCTTCCCATCCCTGCAAATCCACCCCAGGATGAAGCGGGTACGAGAAACTGGCTCAGGCTGAGGGCCAGAACCGCCTTTAAAAATCTTCTGGGTTCCTATGCAGCGGAAAACTGCCTGCGTGACATTTCCTGGGGCATGGCCGAAGACGAGTACATCGCCGAACGTCTGGAAGTAAAAAACGACAATGCCCCGGTCAAATTCTGGGGGATTGATAAAAAATACCGTAATGACAACGACAAGCGACCCGTCAGTTTTCTGCGTTTTCTGTGTGTTGCCTCGGGGCTTGCAAAAAACCACGAAGTCACCAAAGAGGACAAGGCCCAGGGCAAAGACAAGGTGTGGGATGGCCTGGCCCCTAAAATGCCGGGAAAGCGGGCGGTTTCTCAATTTAAGGGAAAAACCATGGTACCGATTTTTTCTGCGGCGGATAAACCCGGAGAGTGGGAGGCCAGGCAGCAGCATATCTGGCGAGACGGGGAGGAAGCTTTTTTCTCGGCCTTCCATGAAAATGAAAAAACGGATTCCACCCACCTCGCCACACAGTATCTTTGTGTACCGGCCATGGCAAAGGATCTCATATCCAATAAAGTCACATCAAACCCGCATATCACGAAGGCCCAGTGGCATGTTCCTGCCCCGGCTGAACTGAAGGATCTCACCCTTCATATCCTGCACAGGCATCGCTGGCTGAGGGATAAAGAAGAAACAAGCTGCCGTATCTGCGGAAAGGATCTGGGTAAATTCACCCGGCACCATTGTCGGTACTGCGGGGGACTGTTCTGCTCCGATCATTGTAAAAAAAGCGCATTGTCCCTGCTGGATCCCGATACGAACACGACAGCTTCCGTACGGGCCTGCGATACCTGTATCGGTCATTATAAAGGGCTCACTTATAAGCTCACTGAAAAGGATCCCTGGCGGGATCGTCTGGCTCTGCGGGACGGGGATGTCATTCTGAGGCCCGGTGTTCTGAAAAAGATATAGTACATGCTTCTTTACAAAGTCTGGGCGGCTCTTCAAGGCATGGCTCGTCAACGCAAATAACCGGAGGTCGGGAGGCTGTAATGGGGACAGGGTTCAAGGATTATTCCAATTATACGCTGATTAAGAAACACGGGGCGAGCGCCCATGCCGTACTTCAGATCAGAAGGCATGGAAAAAAGGACACGGACTGGTTTCTGAAAGAACTGGATAGTGCCCAGGAAGCCCAGATCGAGTGCATGACAGGAGAAATTTACAGGTATTTTCTCGGGCCGGATCAGCCCAAAATCCGTGTGCGGGATGCCCATACGGTGGTTTCCGAAGCGGTGAGGTTTGTTTCTTTCCGCGAGCTTCTGGAAAAACCTGAAAATAAAAACAACAATGCAATCTATGACAAATATAAAAAGGCCTTTCAGGATGATCTCGATGGTTTCATGATGGTTCTGCTTTCCTCCATTTTTTTTGAGGAAAATGACCTTTCCGACAACAATTACGGGCTGGTGGTGGTTTCAGGAGAAGGGAACGCCAGAACCTTCGGCGGTTTTGTGAAGATTGACCACGGACAGTCCTTCAATACCCTGAGGATTCAGGAGGCGGCCCGGACGGCCGGTGTTTTTGATGTCAAAAAGAAGATGTTGGATCATGCCAGCATCAAATATTTTCCCCCCATTTCTCCCATTCCCGCAAGGGACAGACGGGTCAAAAGCGACCGCTGCACCACAGGCCTTCTTTCCAGCAGGCAGTACCTGCTCTCCCACAGCTTCCTTGACAGGATAGTGACGGACTTTCTGGACGCTCGCATCACCAAAGACTATATCCTCAACCTGGCTTATCAGCCCAGTGCGCTGCCCTTTTATGACGCCCGCCTGCTCAGCTTTTTTGACTACAGGGACGAACCCAGCCCTTACACCCTTCTGGAATACTCCAAATATCTTGCCATTGCGCGGCTGGCCTTTACCTCGGACTTTGCCTATCTGCATATCGCAAGCCGCGCCAGCGATATGGATAAGGTGCCGAGAATCTGGGTGGATGTGCAGAAAAAAATTCTTCAGAACCGGGAGCACCTTCTCAATGAGATGAAAAAGGATCCGGATTTTCTTCTTTTCTGCCATACCATGGAAAATCACATCAAGGATCTTCTGGAAGCGGCGTGGAAAAGGATGGTTCAGGGATCTGAGCGCTACGGTACGGCAACGGCAAGTCCCCTGGATTACGCAAGCTTGAGAGCCTTCAAGGCGCTGGCTGCGGATTATGAAAAATCGGATTTTATCCGGCAGTCTGAAGAGTATCTCGGAGCTGTCCGGCAGTTCATTGAAAGCTATGCCTGGAGTACGGGGTTTGGGGGAGGGAAATCCGTTGTTCTCGCCGGAAAAAGTAAAAAAGTACCGAGCCATGTGGCCACGATGGTGGAACTTCTGGACCTCTATCAGAAATGTGGTCTGATAAGGCTGATCCGAAGTGTCCGTGATCTTGTGGAGATCATCCACAAGGCCTGCACCTCCACAAGTTCTTCCCGAAAAAAATCCACTACCGATGCCTATACAGCCCTGAAAAGCACAGTGCAGGCCTATGCTCTGAATCTGAAGTCTGCGGGTGTAAGCCTGGCTGCCATAGAGCGCATCCATCCCTTGCTGAAGACTTTTCTCTGATTTTTCAACGCCCGGCCGGGGCGATGCCCCCCTTCTGTTGGGAAAGTTTGTTTTGACGTCATGGAGAGAATGCCAGTGTAAGGCGGAAAGCCTGTTAATTTTAATGGAAGGAGGTTCGCATGTCCCTGACGGCCTATCAGAGTTTTGTTGTGGGGTGGTATGCACTGCACGGCAAGGATGCCGCTACCCATAAAGATGGAAAATGGACGGAGATCCACTCTGGTGGACAGACCTTTTATCTGGCAGACCGCGTCCTTGAGGATATTGATGGCAGACCGGACGGGACATCCGCATACCGGATTCTCTACGGATATCACCTTGATCAAGGGAATCTGCACTGCAGGGTCTGGTACTATTCCGGAAGTGAAGCCCAGTGGCGGGCCTTTACCAGCTTCAGGGAAAGCGGCGCATGGGCAAAGGGTGCGGAGGGGTTGGGGCCTGATCCTGAACCGGAGTACACCCACATGGGCTATGTGAATGAATGTTTTGTCACTTCCGAAATGCATACCCTGCTGGAAGCCTTCTGGAACAAGGAGGCCTGTAGCAGAACCTATTCTGAGGTCTGTCCCTGGACTGCAACGGAGAAAAAAGAAGTACTGTATAAAAACGGGACAAAGAAAATCGTCACAGTCTTAAAAACACCTGCAAAATCAGCCAGCGATCTTTCGGCCTTTCAGTACATGGTAGGCAAAGCTTCCGTAATCAGAACGCAATATCTGGGAGAAAGAGAATTTAAACTCGCCAATCTTGAGACCACAAATACCGAATCCACTGAGAACAGCAAGAAAACGGGGTCTGTCAAGCTCCAGCAGGCATTCGATGGAAAGATCAAGGGCCATGGTCATGTCTTCAAACATGATACGGCCCTCTATAAATGGATTCTTGGCTGCCTCAACGGCTATAGCCATAAGGAGAAGAAGTATCATCCCGTACTCAAATCAGATTATACGATCTTCTCTTTTCGCTTGCAGGGGGCAAAGGGAGGAGGGTGTGGGGATGATCTCATTGTGGAAATTGCAGCCACAGACACCCCCCAGGAACATCGGTACAAGGATTATACAGGCTGTGTAAGAATGCTGAATACCCCGGTCTGCTGGGTCAGGGATGTTTATTATGCTTCAAGCCCCACGAATACCTTCGGATCGAGAAAAAATATTCCTCCCAATCTTTTTTTTCTGGTTCAGAAACCCTGTGATTATTCAAGCCAGATCAGTGATTATTACAATAAGAAAATTGGGATAACAAAGATTGGTGATAAATATGCGGGAGATCTTGGCGGTGGAAAGTACGTCATTTTGTCCATGCTGAATGAGGCAACCTCGCCCCTTATTAAAGCTTTCAAAGATGTTTTCTGTTACCCGAGATTCAGGGAAAAATATCATCAGGCAAAGATATTCCCCGCCGCTCTGCATCTGCCGTATCCTGAAAGCATTCCCTATGCCGATTTCCTGAAGGCATTGATCAGCAGCGGCATCGGGGAATATTTCAATATCCAGCTCCACGGCGCTGCCAATGTATATGGGAAAGACAGCGGTCATCACGGCTCCGATGGCATCCGGCGGGCTGAAGAGCTGCATAAGGAAATTGTCAAATGTCAGAATGCAGATGAGATCAGCCGTGTTTTCCATCGATGCTTCATCGACAACAAGGTCGGAAGTTTTTCCGGTGGATGGTTCAGCGGAATCCGAACCAACCCAACCTCGCTTTTTACCTGCGTATGCCGTTGCCTGCTGTCTCTTGCCGTTGTCAAAGATTCAAGCCTGCGCTCTGTCAAGGAACGAAAGGACGAGAAAGTGGATATGTCCAGGCAGCCCGGAGTGAAGGGGCCGGAAAATGGCATCAAGCGCATGATCCTGTACCTGAAGGTGCAGTTCCCCATTTCTGAAAATGATGATGAACTCCAGTATATCACGAAGATCGCAGACAAACTCCTTGGCGCTCTGGAGTAGAAAAGGTGCCCACTTTATTTCGGAAGGAGAAAAAATGTATAGAGTAATACGGTCAATGTTCTTGTGTTTTGTCCTGATGCTGTTGCCTGCATGTAGTGGCGACTCCAATTCGAATTCTCTGCTGAGTGTCGACAACGTCAATTTGATTTTTGTGGTAAGCCCGGATATGGCGAACAACACACCAGGCGACATGAATCCGGACACGGCGAGCCTTTCCAACCAAGGCTTGCAGCGTTCTCTGATGATGGCGACTTACCTGAAACAGCAGGTGTTGGGGGGGGAGAATGTAAGTAGCATTTACACGATTTCACCAATGAGTCATTTGCAGACCAGAGACAATTATCCCGACATGGCGGCAATCGGTTTCATCCAGCAATTTGCTCTCCTGAATCAGATGTCTTCATCCATCGATGCAAATGGCAATCTCTACACGGGGAACAGCTACCCGATCAACGTATCGTATGCGGAAGGTGGAGTACCTGTGGGAGTGGCCGAGCCCGCTCCTCCCCTGCCTGGTTCTCCTCAGTATTGCCCTGACTGTACTGGGCTGGATTTTGGAAACGCAGGAGGCAATAATGAGACGCTGGTGTCTACAATTATTGAGAATCAGATCCCGGGTTATTACATTTTTTCTGCGCCCTGGGAGACGACCGAGGCACTGCTGAAATATATTAACACCCAGTACGGCTTTCGCTTGACTCTTCCAACGGTTTATATGGGTACAGATTACCTCTATGCGATATCAATCCCATCCTCCGGAAAGGCAAGGCTTGTGACCTACAACGCCAACCTGAATCCGCCAACGACCTATCCCGTACTCCCATACCCGGTGAAAAGCAGCGTATGCACCAACAGGTTTCAACCGCCTTTCAGCACGACACGGGTTGGAGGAGTGAATGGTGTGATCATTCCGTCCGGGATAAATACCAATTCCAGGATATATATCGTCCGGCATGCAGAGGCTCACCCGGATCCTGGGTTTAAATTTGAGAACGGCAATTATGTGGCTGCAGGTCAATGGCGGGCGCTCATGCTTGCCCATATTCTACGGGATAAGATCATCAGTCCCGATGTGGTTTACTCCATCGACCCTGCCGGTACCTGGTATCCTACTCGTGACGGAAATGTTTCCTATGTTCGTCCCTCATTGACGGTACTGCCCTACGCCATTGCAAATAACTTACCCTATTATCTGGCCGCAGACCTGTCTTTAGGGTCAGCATTCACCCCAACCGATGAGAATATCGCGCAAAAAACCAGTGATTATTTCTTTACCGGTGGCAAATTTTCCAATCAAACGGTTCTGTTGGCATGGGAATCCGGTCATATCAAGCCATTTATAAAAAAGCTTATCGATAGTTATGGTGGTGACTACCAACCCCTGCCGGAGGATTGGACGGATTGGCCATCCGAAGACTACGACACCATTTGGAGTGTGGCACTGGATGGGCAAGGTAACGTGAGTATAGATAACCTCTTGTGCGAAGGGATTGATTCGGAGAATCTTCCGACCACGGTGCCTTTGTTTTAAACGGATGAGGCCTGTCATCAAAATCTGAGCAAAATCAATCCTCTCCTTCCGCAAACAGATGGCTTCTGTGCATCCGTAGTCTGCATCAGCCAGTGGCGGAAATTCAGAATCATTGGGTCAGATATCAGAAGGTTCTGCGTGGGTATCTGATTCCAAAATATTTGTTTGAGGTTTTTCAAGCATGGAGCCCTTCCCCCTTTGCCTTGAAGGCGGCTTCGGAGAATATTTCACTGAAGCTTGGGTGGGGGTGGAGGGTTGCGGCCACATCACTGCAGCTGAGGCCATTTTGTATGGCAAGGGTGGCTTCCGCCACCAGCTCCGAGGCATGGCGGCCCACAAGGTGGCAGCCGAGGAGCTTGCCGCTTTTTTCCTCTGTCACGAGCACGGCTTCGCCGGCAAGGGCATCTGTGGCGTGGGCCTTTCCCAGACTGCGGAAAAGCACAGCTGTACTTTTTGCTTCCAAGCCTTCTTCTCTGGCCCTTTCCAGCGACATGCCCGTGAAAGCGACCTCAGGTTCTGTGAAGATGGCGCAGGGCACCGCCCCATAGTCCATGCGGTGTGCGCCTCCCATGGCGTTCAGGGCAGCAATGTGACCCTCCATGGAGGCCACGTGGGCCAGCATATACCGCTCCGGTCCGGTCACGTCGCCAATGGCATACACAGTGGAAACAGCGGTTTCCATGGCATCGTTGACGGGGATGTAACCCCGTGGGTCTGTTCTGAGGCCGATGTTTTCAAGGCCGAGATCCTTTGTTGAAGGGCTGCGGCCTGCGCAGAGTACAAGGCATGCCGCCTGAAGGGTTTCTTTTCCGGACTCAGAAGTTCCTGTCCGTTTCAGCACAAGGCGGACGGAATCCTTTTCCTTTTCCATGGAAAGCACCTGTTTGCCGGTATGCAGGACAATTCCCCGTTTTTTGAATTCCCGGGCCAGGAGTTTCGATGCTCCCGCATCCAGGCCCGGAAGGGGAAGGATGCGATCCGCCATTTCCACAAGCTCTACTCTGCACCCCAGTCCGGACAGGATGGAAGCGAACTCACAGCCCACCACACCGGCTCCGAGGACAATGGCGGAATGGGGCAGGGTCTCCATGCGGAGAAAATCGTTGGAGGAAAGGCAATGAGTGCCGTCTGTGGGAAGGAAGGGAATGTCAAGGGGCCGGGTTCCCGTGGCAAGGATCAGGCGATCCCATAAAATCGTTTCGAGGTTTCCTTCGCTTCCTTCAAGGGAGAGGCTGCCATGGTTCAGAATTTTGGCTTTGCCCTGAAGCAGGGTGACGCGGTGCTGTTTTAAAAGCGCTTCGATCCCCCTTTGCTGGGTGGCGATTACGGCCTGCATTTTTTTCTGCAGAATCTCCATATTCACTTTCGGGGACCCTTCCACCTGAATGCCAAAACGGGAAGCATTTTTAATTTCCTGCATCATGCCCGAAGCACTCACCATAACCTTGGAAGGAATACAGCCCCAGTTCAGACAGGTGCCGCCCACAGCCTCCCTTTCGATCAGCGTCACTTCCGCTCCCGACTGGGCTGCGCGGATGGCCGCCACATAACCGCCGGGGCCTGCGCCCACCACAGATATCCGTAAACCCATATTCCACCTCCATAAAAAGATGAAAAACACCCAGAACCTCTCCCAGGGCCTATAAACACAAAAAGCATACTCTGACAAGTTTTTATGTTTTTTTAAAATTTAAAGCCTTGAATTGACTTTTCCGTCAATCAGATTTAATGGAATTTTCATTAACGGTAATTGGACGGTGATAATGAAAGTCGATGACATAAACATCCGGATCATTCAGCATCTGCGAGATGGCAGAAAATCCTTTAAAAAGATTGCTGAAGACCTGCAGCTCACGGAAAACACCGTACGTGCCAGGGTCAAAAAGCTCTGTGACGAAGGTGTGCTGGAAATCACAGGGCTTGTGGACCCTTCGTCCATTGCCCACCATCAGATGATGATCATGGGCGTGAAGCTTAATTCCACAGATCTTTTTGCCGGAGGCGAGGCTTTCAGTCGCCTGCGGGGAGTGGTCCGGGTCAGTGTGGTGACCGGACGTTACGATCTGATGGTGGAAGTGCTGTTCAATGACAGCTTCGGGCTTCCGGAATTTTACAATGAGGAAGTCCCCAGGGTGAGCGGGGTGCTCAGTCTGGAAACCTTTGTGGTATACAAAGGCTACAACGTGAAGGTACCTTATATCCTCTGAGAAGGGTCTGGCGAAGCACTTTTTGTGTGGACCTTCTGATCAGGGCACCGCAGTGGAAGGGAGGCGTATTCTATGGAACAGGTGGCCAAAAAAACGGCGCTCCATGCAAGGCATCTGGCCCTTGGAGCCAATATGGCGGACTTCGGAGGCTATGAAATGCCCCTCTGGTATCCCGCGGGAGCCAGGGCCGAGCATTTGAGCGTGCTGCAGCGGGCGGGCATGTTCGATACCAGCCACATGGCGCTGATCCGCGTGCGGGGGGAGGGAAGCCTGAGGCTTCTTCAGGGGCTTTTTTCCAAGGATCTCGACCACTGCACCGGACCTAAAGGCCTGCCCCTGTCTCCTGGCCGCTGTGCTTACGGTGTTTTCTGCGACATCCGGGGTCATGTACTGGATGACGCCCTGGTTTATATGCTGGAGAAGGAGCACTACCTCATCGTGGTGAACGCGGGCATGGGCGGCCCCCTTAGCCGTCACATCCGGGAGAGGGACGAAGAGGGAGGCATCCGCATTGAGGATCTGACGGATCAGGTGGGTAAGGTGGATGTGCAGGGCCCCCTTGCGGGAAAGATTCTTTTTTCCGTGCTGAAGGATGCCGAAGCCCTTTTTGCCGTTATGCCCTATTTTTCCTTCAAGGGAGACTGGACGGGAGAGGCCGTGTCCGTGCCCTGTGTGCTGAAAAACGGGACACCCATCCTCCTTTCCCGCACGGGATACACCGGAGAATTCGGTTTTGAGATTTTTTCTGAAATGAGTGCGGTGACAGGCATCTGGGATCTCCTTCAAGAGGCGGGAAGACCCTTCGGCCTCATTCCCTGCGGTCTGGCTGCGAGGGATTCCCTGCGTGCGGGCGCGCTTCTGCCCCTTTCCCATCAGGACATCGGAGACTGGCCCTTTGTGAACCATCCCTGGCCCTTTGCCCTTCCCTTTACGGAGGATCAGAAAGGTTTCACCAAGGGGTTTCTGGGGGATGCGGCCCTGATGGCGGCCCTTGAAGGTGCTCCCCATACCTATGCCTTTGTGGGAAGTGATCTGCGCAAGGTGGGGGCCGGGCCGGAAACTTTTGTTTTTCTGGGAGAAGAGAAGATCGGCCATGTGCTCACCTGTGTTACGGACATGGGCATGGCCGCAAAAAACGGGACGCTCTATTCCGTGGCCAGCCCGGATCTGCCCCCGGATCTTGCGGTGAAGGGGCTTGCCTGCGGTTTTCTGCGGGTGGATCGTCCCCTTCTTCCGGGAACCCCTTTGCTTCTGAATGACGGAAAACGAAAGCTTCCCGTTACCCTGACCTCAGATCTGCGTCCGGCGCGGACGGCACGGAAGGCTATGGCGGAGATGCTGGGATAAAGGCCCTTTTTTTTCCCTGGGTGAGAAAAGGTGCCTGGCCTTTTTTGAGAGAATGGAGTGAAGCATGACCCGAAAAATTCCCTATGCCGTAGCAAATTATGATGAAATTGTTCATGAAAATTACCATTTTGTGGATAAGACCCGCTTTATTCATGAACTGGAAAGGTATAAGGTTCCGGTTTTTCTCAGGCCCCGGCGTTTCGGGAAAAGCCTCTGGTGCTCCATTCTGGAATGCTATTACGATATTCAGCGTAAAGATCAGTTCGACACCCTGTTCGGGCATACGGAAATTGGTCGCACTCCTTCTCCCCTTAAAAACAGCCACCTTGTTCTGCGTTTTGATTTCTCAAAAATCAAGGTCAGTGACCGTCTGGAAGAAATCGAAGCCTCCTTTGATCTGGTGTGCCACATGGCGTTTTCAAAGTTTGCCACAAAATATGCCGATTATGGGAAGTTCTCTGATCTCTTCACCTCCCGATCCGCATCCGAAACCCTTGAAGTTCTTTTAAGCAGGGTACTGATGACAGCGCCTCCCCCTGTGCACATCATCATTGATGAATACGACAACTTCACCAACCAGCTCCTCACCACCCGTCAGGACAGGCTGTACAATGCCCTGACCACGGGGGATTCCTTCGTGCGTTCCTTTTACAAGGTCATCAAGGCCGGTGTGGGGGAAGGCTCTGTGGCACGGGTTTTCATCACCGGTGTGCTGCCCGTAACCATGGATGATCTCACCAGCGGTTTTAATATTGCAGAGGTCATTACTCTGGAAAAAAATGTTCTGGAGATGCTCGGGTTTACACAAGGCGAGGTGGAAAGCTATGTGGATGCCATTTTTTCAGAGCATCCATGGCCCGAAAGCCTGAAAGCCCGTGTGCTGGAAGATCTGAAAATCCACTACAATGGCTACCGTCTTCTGCCCGATGCAAAAAATCCCCTTTACAATTCCACCATCTGCAATTTTTATCTGAGCAAGCTTCTCATTAATAATGGTGAGATCCCTTCCGAAACCATGGACGACAACCTGCGGGTCAGTGTGGACTGGCTGCGGCGGCTGGCAGGCGGCGATCATCCGGCACGGGAGCTTCTGGAGCACCTCATGCTGGAAGGCACCCTGAGGGCAGACCTGACCCTGCTGAGAAGCCGGTTCAGCATGAACCGCTTCTTTTCTCCGGAATTTCTGCCCATCAGCCTCTATTATCTCGGTATGGTGACCTTTAAGGCGGAGTTTCGGGTGGGATTTCCCAATCTCAGCACCAAAAGGATTTTTGCGGAATACTTCAACGAGCTTGAAAGAATTGATGTCTCCGGTGACTACGCCGAAATTTTCGAGGCCTTTCTCGAAAATGGCGACATGGCCGAACTCTTTGCCGGATACTGGAGAACCTATGTGGGGCAGATCCCGGCCCAGGCCTTTGATAAAGCCAACGAGAACTTTTTCCGCACCACCTTTTTTGAGCTGTGTGCCCGTTTCCTTTCCCGCCACCTTTTCATTGCCATTGAGGTGAACCGACCTTCGGGCCGCAGCGATTTTGAAGCCATGGGCAGGCCGGGAAGCCGCTTTGAGGGAAAAGCCCATGTGCTGGAATTCAAGCACCTCTCCCGCCAGAAAGCAGCGGAGATGGATTTTGAAAAGAGGGAAGGCCCAAGACCAGAGGAAGTGGAGCAGGTGAGCCGCTATGCCCGTGATCTCAAAGCCCAGTGGCCGGAGCTTACGGTATGCTCCCATGTGGTGTATACGGTGGCAGGGGCGGGGTTCCGGTTTTTCAGTCTGTAACCGAAAACACCAGGGATATGGAAGCGGGTGGAGTACGGCTTCTGAATCCATGGAAATAAAACAAATTTACCCCATAAAAGGGGCCTCCCTTTTATGAAATACCTAAAACCATAAAGGAGCTTAGCACCATGAAGGATATTCAGGACATTCAGACCCCGGACAATCTGCGCTACACCGATGCCCACGAATGGCTGGCGGCGGACACAAGCCCTTCCCGCATGGGCATTACGGATTACGCCCAGGATCAGCTGGGGGATGTGGTTTTCGTGGAGCTTCCCGAGCCGGGAAGCCATCTGGAAAAGGGCGCTGTCTGCGCCACGGTGGAGTCCGTGAAGGCGGTGAGTGAGGTGTATATGCCCGTTTCCGGAACGGTTTCGGAGGTGAACCGCAGCCTTGAGGATACCCCTGAGCTGGTGAACCGTTCGCCCTATGGGGAGGGTTGGATTCTTGAGATCACGCCGGACGACCCCGCCAGCCTGACCGCTCTCATGGACAGCCCGGCCTACCGCGAAATGCTGAAGGGACTTTAAAGACCATGCGCTATCTTCCCCATACGCCGGAGGATGTGTCCGCCATGCTGGAACGGGTGGGCCTGCCTTCGGTGGAGGCTCTGTTTGAGGCTCTTCCCGACGCCTGCCGCCGGGAAACTCCTATGGATCTTCCCGCTCCCCTCACGGAATGGGATCTTATCATTCGCATGGAAAGCCTTGCCGCTTCCATGGCTGCGGGTTCCGGCAACAGGGTTTTCATGGGAGCGGGCAGTTATTCCCATTACATCCCGGCCCTGATTCCCCAGCTTCTGGGGCGTTCGGAATTCACCACGGCCTACACCCCCTACCAGCCGGAGGTGAGCCAGGGTACCCTGCAGGCCATTTTTGAATACCAGACCCTCACGGCAAGGCTTTTAGGTATGGAGGTGGCCAATGCCTCCATGTATGACGGGGCCTCCGCCCTGGCCGAGGGCCTGCTTATGGCCATCCGCCTCGGAAAGGGGAGAAAAAAGGTGGCCCTGTCCCAGGCCATCCATCCCCATTACCGGGAGGTGGTGCAGACCTATTTCGCGCCTACGGAATTTGAGGTGTTGACCCTTCCCGTGGATCCCGCAACGGGCCGGACGGATTTTTCCGGGCTTGAAGGCATGGACGATCTGGCGGCCCTTGCCGTGCAGAGCCCCAACTTTTTCGGCTGTATTGAAGATCTGCAAAGCGCCGTCAGCCTCAGCCACGGGGCAAAGGCCCTGCTGGTGGCCGCCTTCACGGAACCCCTTGCCTTTGGCCTCCTCCCCAGTCCGGGAAGTCAGGGAGCGGACATCGTCTGCGGAGAAGGCCAGAGTCTCGGCATTCCCCAGAGTTTCGGCGGGCCGGGACTTGGCATGTTCGCCTGCCGCATGGCCCATGTGCGGAACATGCCGGGCCGGGTGGTGGGCCAGACAAAAGACATGAACGGCGAGCGGGGCTTTGTCCTCACCCTTTCCACGCGGGAGCAGCACATCCGCAGGGAAAAGGCCACCTCCAACATCTGTTCCAATCAGGGCCTCTGCGCCACGGCATCTGCCATGTACATGGCCACCCTCGGCGGTACGGGCATCCGGAAGCTTGCCGCCCTGAACCGCGACAAGGCGGCCTATCTGAAAAAGGCCCTGGAAGGGCTGGGGTTCACTCCCCTTTTCACAAGCCCTGTTTTCAATGAGTTTACCCTGAAAGCGGCCCAGGGCTTTGGCCGCATCCGGGAAAAACTCATGGAAAAGGGCATGGTGGCGGGTCTTGGGCTTGAAGGCCTGTATCCGGAAATGCCGGAGATGAAGGAGGCCTTTCTTTTCTGCGCCACGGAAACCGCCTCAAGGGAAGATATGGACGCACTGGTGGAAGCCATCAGGGGGGAGCTTTTATGAACGGTGATTTTGCGACAACGGGGCTGATCTTCAAAGAAGCCCTTCTCTGGGAAAAGGGGAAAAAGGGCCGCACCGCCTTTTCCATGCCCGCAGCGGACGTACCCCCTGCGAAAGAGCTTCCCGAAGCCCTTCAGGGCGAAGGCCCGGATTTTCCGGATCTTTCGGAGCTGGAGGTGGTGCGCCACTACACCCGACTTTCCCAGTGGAACTATGGCGTGGATTCGGGCATGTATCCCTTGGGTTCCTGCACCATGAAGTACAATCCCAAGATCCATGAAAAGCTTGCGGCCCTGCCGGGGTTTGCTTCAGCCCATCCCCTTTTGCCGGAAAGCCTCAGCCAGGGTGCTCTTCAGCTGATGTTTGAGCTTCAGGAGATGCTGAAGGCCGTAACCGGTCTGGATGCGGCGAGCCTTCAGCCCGCAGCCGGAGCCCACGGGGAGCTTTGCGGCATGATGCTCTTTGACGCCTGGTTCCGGTCTCAGGGAGAAAAGCGGGACAGGATTCTGATTCCGGACACGGCCCACGGCACCAACCCCGCTTCCGCCGCCCTCTGCGGCATGAAGCCCGTGGCCCTTGCGTCCGGGGAAGACGGCATTCTTCATCCGGAAGCCGTGGCCGCCCTTATGGATGACCGCACCGCAGGCATCATGATTACCAACCCCAACACCCTGGGGCTTTTTGAAAGCCATTTTGCCGAAATCGCAGCCATCGTTCATGCCAAAGGCGGCCTTGTGTACTGCGACGGGGCCAACATGAACGCGGTCATGGGCTATGTGGACATGAAGCGCATGGGTGTGGATGTGATGCATTTTAACCTGCACAAAACCTTTTCCACCCCCCACGGCGGAGGCGGGCCGGGAGCCGGGCCTGTCTGTGTGGTGGAAAAACTGGCACCCTTTCTTCCCGTTCCCCGTGTGGTGAAAAGGGAAGGGGGTTATGCCCTGGAAACGGAAGCGCCTCTGTCCATCGGCCGTCTCCATGCCTTTTACGGGAACTTCGGGGTGCTGCTCAAGGCCTGGGCCTATATCCGGAGCCTCGGGCCGGAGCTGAAGCGGGTGAGTGAGATGGCCGTGCTGAACGCCAACTATATCCGGGCCAGTCTTAAGGATTTCTACGATATCGCCCAGGATCGGGTGTGCATGCATGAGTGCGTGTTTTCGGATAAAAATCTGAAAAGCTTTGGCGTCAGCACCCTGGATGTGGCCAAACGCCTCATAGACCTGGGCTTTCATCCGCCCACCGTCTATTTCCCCCTGGTGGTGGCCGGTGCCATGATGGTGGAGCCCACGGAAACGGAAAGTGTGGAGGAGCTGGACCGCTTCATCGAAGCCATGAAGCGCATCCGCAAAGAAGCGGAGGAAAGCCCCGATCTTCTCCATGAGGCTCCCCAGCGTACCCGCGTCCGTCGTCTGGATGAGACAGCCGCCGCCAGAACGCCCTGCCTCTGCGGGGGCATGTAGCATGGACTTCGACGTCGTGGATCTGGGGCTTTTGTCCTGGGAAGCGGCGTACGCCCGTCAGCTTCAGGTACTGGCGGAAAAGGAAAACAATGAAAACCGGCGGGATGTGCTTTTTCTTGTGGAGCATCCGCCGGTTTTTACTTTGGGAAAACGGGGAGGCCGGGGGTTTTTCAGGCTTTCCGAGGAAGAGATGCTGGCCCGTGGGGTGGGGATTCTGGAAACGGGAAGGGGGGGGCTTGTGACCTTTCACGGGCCGGGCCAGCTGGTGGCTTATCCCGTTTTCAGCATCGTGAGGCGGGGTCTTGGGGTGCGGGACTGGGTGCGGCTTCTTGAAAGGATCATGGAGCGCTGTGCGAAGGCTTTCGGGCTTGAAGCCGGGGGCAGGGATGAGGCCCCCGGTCTCTGGGTGGAAGGCCGCAAGCTTGCCAGCATCGGCATCAGCCTGCGCCACGGGGTGAGCCTTCATGGTCTGGCCCTCAATGTCTCTTTGGATCTGACCCCCTTTTCCTGGATTGCCCCCTGCGGCATGGACATCGCCATGACGAGTTTTGAGAGGGAGCTTGGGGCAGCCCCGCCCATGGCGGCGGTGAAGGGGGTGCTGGTGGAGAGTTTTGTGGCACTCTGTTCTTTGAAGGGGGAGGGTGTGGCTGGAGCTGGCTTGCCATGGATTGTCTGATGGGATAAGAGGTTCTTCATGAAGATGACCACTGATTTTTTAGATGCGCATAAACGTCACTGGGAAGATGCGGAGCTGCTTTTCACTGCGGCCCGTTGGGCCAATGCCGATCATCTCTATGGTCTGGCAGCAGAATGCGGTTTGAAGCGGCTGATGTGCGCATTCGGCATGAAAATTGATTCTGCAAGCGGAAGCCCCGCTCGTAAAAAGGATCGGGTTCACGTGGATTGTATCTGGGAGCATTACGAAGCCTACCGTTCAGGATATCACGATGGGGTGAGCTATTCGTTGTCGTCACTGGAATTCTTTTCTGACTGGAATATTGCCCAGCGGTATGCGCCTCAGGGAGATTTTACCCGGGAGATTGCCGCATCTCACCGGGATGGGGCCGGAAAGGTTTACAATCTGGTGAAAAAGGCGATTTGGGAGGGGCTGATTTCATGACGACTTTTGATGAGATTCTGCCTGTCATCCGTGAAGTGTTGGGCACCCTGACAGAAGCGTTGGAAAAACTGGAACCCGTGATCCTTAACCGGGATCTGAATGGTCGTATCCGTCTGATTCTTGATGAAAAATTACAGGATCAGCCTGAAACCCGAGGAGCGGTGGAAACCATCGTGCACGCGCTGGAAAAACGCCTTGGCCCGCACACGTTTCCTGCGGAACGCATGGTGCTTTTTGAGCCTTCGCTGGAGATGGTGAAACAGGGTGCCCTGCATTTTCCGCTTCAGGGGTTCGATGCCGTCACCGTTGTGGATCGTCTGGCAACGGAAACCGATTGGGCAAGGATTGAGCCGGTTTCTTCCGGTGCGTCGCGTATTGTGTTTTTTTCCATTAAAGGCGGTGTGGGGCGTTCTACGGCATCGGCTGTGGCTGCGTGGTCCCTGGCCCAATCCGGAAAACGTGTCATGGTTCTGGATCTGGACCTGGAATCGCCCGGCATTTCCACCTCTCTGCTGCCCGATGAAAGACGGCCTGCCTATGGCATCACGGACTGGCTTGTGGAGGATCTGGTGGGGAACGGTGCCGTCGTTTTCGAAGACATGGTGACAAAAAGTGACCTTTCCCATGACGGAGACATTTATGTCGTTCCTGCCCATGGACGGAATCCGGGAGAGTATGTGGCCAAACTCGGAAGGGTCTGGATGCCTGGGATGGATGGGGAAGGCTTGCGGGAGCCCTGGGCTGGCCGTCTGGCTCGTCTTCTGACAGCGCTGGAAAATCGCTGGCAACCCGATGTTATTCTGATGGATGCCCGGGCTGGCATCGACGAAGTGGCTTCCGCCTGTATAACGGATCTGGGGGCAAAGGGGATTCTGCTGTTTTCCATTGACGGGGAGCAGGCCTGGTCCGGTTACAGGATTTTGTTTCAGCATTGGCGGCGGACAGGTGTTGCGTGTGAGATCCGTGAGCGCCTTCAGATGGTGGGAGCCATGATTCCGGAAGTGAACGCAAAGGAATATGTTGACGGCCTGTGTGAGCGTTCCTGGATAACCTTTGCCGAAGAGCTTTATGACGCGATTCCTCCGGGGGAACCTGCGGATGCATATTTCAGTTTCGATCAGGCCGACGAGACCGCTCCCCACTTTCCCTGGCCCATTCGTTGGCACAGGGGGTTTGCAGCACTGCAATCCATCCATTCCCGTTTTCAGGGTATGGGCAAAGATGAAGTGAAGGCTGTTTTCGGGCCTCTGCTCCGGGGGATAGATGCAATTATCGGATTTGACGGAGAATCCCATGAATGATGCTGCAAGGATCCGGGAGGCCCTCATTGCCGCCCTTCCCTATGAAACATCCAGTTACGGGCAGTCGCCTGATCCGGGTCAGCTATACATGCCCCGCGCCCATGTCAAAGCCCTGAGGCCTGAGTCGAACCTGGTGGTGGGGTCAAGGGGGGTGGGAAAAACTTTCTGGGCGGCGGCCCTCAATGCGCCGAATCTGCGTGCTGTGCTGGGGGCTTCGGTGCGGGAGTTTGCCCATGCCCTGGTCAGGACAGGGTTTGCCGTCCATGAAAACATTGCCCATTATCCCAATATGGATGTTTTTGCGGATCTTTTAAGACAGAGCCATCCCCCCTACAGGATCTGGCAGGCTGCCGTTTTGCGCTGGGCGGCGGAAATCACGGGAGAAGATATTCCTGTTAAGGATTGGCCCGGTACGGTGGACTGGGTTCGGTCAAATCCGGAAGCGCTGGCGAAATGCGTGGAAAAACTGAATGGGATGCTTCAGCAAAAAGGGATCAGGGGATTTCTTGTGTTCGATGCCCTTGATCGTACCAGCAATGACTGGCAGATCATGGATGATATTGTCCGAGACCTGCTGCGGATCGTTTTGTGGCTGAAGCCCTTTCAGGCCATCCATGCCAAGGTGTTTCTCCGTGAAGATCAGTTCGGCCGTACGGTAACGGATTTTCCCGATGCCTCAAAGCTG
>NZ_JAVETM010000092.1:0-4477 GCF_034006065.1 Desulfobotulus sp.
GGTTTTCTGCTGACAAACAGCAGGCCCGCATCCCTCACCATCACCTCCAGAAGCCCGGCCATTCGCGCAATCTCCTGCCTGGCCATTTCCATGGCCACATCCGGCGCAACAATCTTTGCATTCTGCAGAGGGCTTGAAAACGCGGGCAAAGGATCCTTTTCCTTTTTATCCGGAACCAGAATGAGAAGAAGTCTTGCAAAGGCTCCGGTGAAGGGCAGAAACAAAAAAGCCAGTCCGATATTAAAAAAGGTATGGACATTGGCCACCTGACGGGCCATCCCCCCGCCTGCGGCAGCCACCGCATCGGCGAAAAATCCCAGGAAAGGGAGACAGATCAGAACCCCTGCTATCTTGAATACCGCATGGGCGGCGGCCACCCGTTTGGCCTCACGCCCACCGGCAAGTCCTGCGAGAATGGCGGTTACGCAGGTACCGATATTGGATCCCAGAATAATGGGCAAGGCCGCATCCAGACCCACCAGCCCCTGCTCCCCAAGGACAATGAGAATCCCCACAATGGCGCCGCTGCTCTGGATAAGCGCCGTGACCACAATTCCAGCAAGGATACCCAGCATGGGTTTCGAAAGCGTCTGAAGAAAATGCAGGGTCATGGGGTCTGAACGCAAGGGGATCATGGCGTCGCTCATGAGCTTCATGCCATAAAAAAGAATGCCGAACCCAAGAAAAATCAGCCCTGCATTTTTCAGCTTTTCTGTTTTTCCCAAAAGCTTCAGTAAAAAACCCAAAGCCACCATGATGAGGGCATAATCTGTCACCTTGAATGCAATGAGCTGGGCTGTGGCCGTGGATCCAATGCCCGACCCCAGGATAATGCCCAGGGTCTGGGGAAAACGGAGAAGCTCTGACTGCACAAGCCCCACCAGCATCACGCTGGTGGCGCTGGAAGACTGCACCATCATGGTGACAAAAGCCCCTACCCCAAGGGCCCGGAAACGGCTTCGGGTCATCCGCGCAAGGCTTTCGCGCATGCGACTGCCCGCAGCCCGCTTCATCCCCTCGCTCATCAGCTCCATGCCATAGAGAAAAAAAGCAATACCCCCGAAAAGCCCGAGGAGTATGGCCCCCCAAGCGAGCGTGCTTTCTTCTTCCGCCCCGTCCATGGCCCAGCCCGGTATGACCCAAAGCCCCAACATCAGCACAGCACCGATCCATGGCAGTATCCGCCTTGGGGCGCCCATGGGAACATCCGATTTTTTTCCTGAAAAACCAAGAAAATCCACGAAAAAAACCTTTCTTCATAAAAAACAAAAAAGAGTGAGAGTCCAAAAACGGCTCCACAGATAAGCACAGATAAATGGATATGGAAAAAGAAAAAATACCCCCGCCTGCTCCCCAGGAAGGATTCTCCTGTGTTCTCCGGTTTTTCTGTGCTAAAGGGCCTCAGGAATGCAGCCGCCGGGAATCCGGAGCCTTGCCAATGTACTCCCGCCAGTTCCCTGCAAGTGTCCCTGTTGTGTTTTGTTGGATCGCCTATTTGTGAAAGGAAGCACCATGCGTGTGGAAAACACCCCCCAGATCCAGGGATTTTTCGCCGTCATCCTTGCCGCACTCCTGTGGGCCGCGTCGGGCTCTTCAGCCAAGTATCTGTTCAATGCCGGGCTTTCTCCCTTTGACCTTGTACAGATACGCCTCACCATCGCCACTGCCTGCATCGGCCTTCTCCTGGCCTTCCGCGCCCCTGAAAAATTACGCATCCCCCTCAAAAGCCTGCCGGGCTATCTTTTTCTCGGCATCTGCGGCATGGCGGCCATGCAGGCCACCTACCTGCTGGCCATCAGCCGCATCCAGGTGGCTGCCGCCATTCTCCTCCAATATCTTGCTCCGGCCTTCATCGCTCTCTGGCAGATCTGCTTTCAGGGGCATCGATTGACCCTGCGTACCCTCATCGCCCTCTGCGCCGCCCTCACCGGATGCGCCCTGGTCCTTGACCTGCCTGCCATGCAGTGGCGCTCCATGGATCTTACGGGCATTCTCGCAGGCCTTGCCGCAGCCCTCTCCTTTGCTCTCTACTCCCTGGCCGGTGAAGCCCGCATGCAAAAAGAGGCTCCGGAAACCGTTGTTTTTTACGCCATGCTCATTGCCTGCATTTTATGGCACATCCTCCTGCCGCCTTTTTCCGGGTTCGCAGCCCTGGGCAATCAGGACGCATCCTGGATCCTCGCCATGGCCATCGGCAGCCTGGGCACAGCTCTTCCCTTTTTTCTCTATCTCTATGGCATCCGCTGCATCGGTGCCGCTCCAGCAAGCATCACCGGCACCCTGGAGCCGGTTTTTGCAGGGTTTCTCTGCTTCTTTTTTCTCTCCGAAATCCTCAACATCTTCCAGATGACCGGGGCTACGTTTGTCATAAGCGCCATCATCCTTCTGCAGCTTCCTGAAAAACACCCCAGACACAGGAAAGTTTCCCCATCATGAGGCGTACCCGTCTCCACAAACAAATCCGCAGACAGCTTTTTGACAGCCCCCAGGAAATCTTTGTCATCTGTACGCCGGGCTTTGAAACCGAGTGCGCCGCAGAAATCCGCGCCCTTTTTCCCCAGATCCGGGAGCCTGGCGTGGAAACCGGCGGTATCCGCCTCACAGCCGAGCTGGACCTGATCCCCCGACTCAATCGCAGCCTCCGCACAGCCTCCCGCATCCTCCTGCGCATGGCCCGATTTACGGCAAGGGATTTTTACCAGCTGGAAAAGGCTGCGGCCGACATTCCATGGTCCCTTTATTTTCCAGAAGGGGCACCTCCGGAAATACGGGTAAGCTGCCACCACTGCCGTCTCTACCATACCGAAGCCATCGCCCAACGCATCCGGGACGCCTTTTCCGGCAGGCCCCCATCCCCCATGGTGCCCCCCCTGCCCGAATCCCCACTGCCCTCCCTTTTCGTCCGTGGAGAAAACGACCGATTCACCCTTTCCGTGGACAGCACTGGCCCCCTTTTATATTTCAGAGGACTGAAAACCCAGGGCAGCAGGGCTCCTCTCCGGGAAACCCTTGCCGCAGCCATCCTCTTGGCCTTAAGCTACGATCCCAAAAGAAGTCTTGTGGATCCCATGTGCGGCTCCGGAACCTTTTCCATAGAAGCTGCCCTCATGGCTGCGGATGTGGCTCCCGGATCCTTCCGGCGTTTTGCCTGGGAAAACTGGCCGGCCTTTCTTCTCCACAAACAAAAAGAGGAAACCCCGCAAGGCTTCCTCCCTTTTCCGCTTCCCTCTATTTTTGCCAGTGACGCAGATCCTGTGGCGGCGTCTCAACTGAAAAAGCAATGCCAGGGGCATCCCCTCTTACAGCACATTCAGGTACAAACCGCTGACTTTTTCTCCCTCAGCCCTCCTCTGGGCCCGCCTGGCCTCATCGTACTCAATCCACCCTATGGGCTGCGCATGCAGAAAAAAACCGAAGCCGACGCCCTGGCAAAAAACCTGGGCCCACAGCTTTCAGCAGAGTGGCGAGGATGGAAGGCTGGAATCATACTGCCCCAAGACACCGCTTTTTCTCCCCCCAAAGGCCTCCGGATCCGAGCCTTCCGCCACGGTGGTCTTGCCATGCATCTTTTCTCCGGGCTTCTTCTCTGACACGCCACAAAGCCAAGGCTGGATCAGGGAAGATCCCTGGAAAAACCATCTTTTTTATGCTCAGGCCTGTTCTTCCAGGGCTGCCAACAGGTTTTCGGCTTCCTCGGGACTGCGCACAAGATCCGTGGGGTAGCCCGCCTCAAGGCTTCCTGTTTCAAACTGCACATGCTCCGGAAGAGCCTGACGCCGCTCAATCCGGATGGCTCGGACAATACCCGCCCTTTTCAGGCAACGCTGTACCTGGAGGATCACTTCTTCTCCGGAGTCGCCCACACGCCGATACTGCCGCAGATCTGTCACACAGGTGAAACCCGGCGAAAGCTGGGGCAGGATATCCTCAATCTCCGTAAGAAGATTCAGAATTTCTCCGTGGGACTCCAGAATGCCGATGGTGATGTACAACCGATTTTTTTCTACATCCGCTCGAATGGAAAACATGGCAGCACCGCATGTCGTGGTTGAAAAAGGATAGGGACGCTAAAAAAATCCCACGCTTTTTTCTTACCCTATTGCATCGCACAAAACAAGGTTCATTTTGAAAGAATTTGTTTCAGACGCATGAACAACAAACCAGGCCCGGCAAGGCAGGCTTCCGGCCCCATGCGGCCTTCGGGATCTTTTGTGCAGGACACCTCCGCCAGTCAGTCTTTGCGGACCTCCACCTCGCTCAGTCCCGGAGGCGCATACCTGACCCGCAGACGCAGGATACGGTTGCCGTCCATGGTAAGAACCGTAATCACATAAGACGCGATGACAAAGGTCTGATCCTCCATGGGAATGCGGCCGATATGGTGGAGGAGAAATCCAGAGAGGGTATCATAGTCCGGAGATTCCGGCAGGGCTTCCGGGAATACCCGGTTGGCATCCTCCACCGCAATCTTGCCCAG
>NZ_JAVETM010000093.1:0-4349 GCF_034006065.1 Desulfobotulus sp.
GATTGTGGTATATACTTTGAGGACTTCAATTCCAATGAGTCTTTTGGAAATCAAGTGATTTTATTTATTGATGAATTCTTTGGTGCCAATACAGCTCAGGACATTTCAAACACACTAAATTGTGGTAACATCATTCAGTACTTAAACTCCACCAATTGTTTTTTTGATAACCATTTAAAACAATACGCTAAAAGCCGGCGCCAGGCTCCCATCTACTGGCCACTTCAAACCCCATCTGGTTCATACACCCTGTGGGTTTATTACCACCGTCTCACCGATCAAACTCTGTATACCTGTGTCAATGACTTTGTGGAGCCGAAACTCAAAACCGTCACGGATGACCTGACTGCTCTTCGCAGTCAAACAACCCGCAGCAGGGCTGAAGAAAAAGAACTGGCAAGGCTGTCAGACCTGGAAGGTGAACTCAAGGATTTTCGCGATGAGCTGTTACGCATTGCCGGATTCTGGAAACCCGACCTGAATGACGGGGTTCAAATTACGGCTGCTCCGCTGTGGAAGCTGTTCCAGCACCGGCAATGGCAGAAAAAACTCAAAGACACCTGGAAAAAACTGGAAAACGGGGAGTATGACTGGGCCCACCTGGCGTGCAGTATCTGGCCGGAACGGGTCCTGCGCAAATGCCATTCAGACAGAAGCCTTGCCATTGCCCATGATGTGGAAAATGATTTCTGGGAAGAGATCGAAGTGCCGGTCATCCGCAGGGGGAAAGACACAGGCAAGACCAAATTGGAATGGCAGCCGAAACCATTGACAGAAAGCCGGTTGCAGGAACTGATTCATCAGAAAAAAGCAGCCATGAGATCCTCTCATTGAGATGGAGACAACAGCGCATGAATACTGAAAAGACAAAAACAAAGAAAAAAGGGATCCCCCGAATCGAATCCCTGAAAGTGGAAAACTTCCGTGCCCTGAAAAATGTGTCCCTTGATAAACTGACACCCATGACAGTTTTGCTGGGACCCAATGGCAGCGGCAAATCAACGGTGTTTGATGTATTCAATTTTCTTTCCGAATGCTTTCAATATGGCCTGCGCCATGCCTGGGATCGCCGGGGCCGGGCAAGGGAATTGAAAAGCCGGGGGGCTGAAGGTCCCATTGTGTTTGAACTCAAATACAGAGAACAGCCGGGCACCCCCATTATCACCTATCACCTGGCCATTGATGAGGGGAAAAAAGGCCCTGAAGTGGTGGAAGAGTGGCTGAAATGGCGGCGGGGCAGCACGGGTCAGCCCTTTCGGTTCATCGAATTCAAGAAAGGGGTGGGAAAAGCCTCCAGCGGGGAGGCCCCTGATGTGGATGATGTCCGCATAGACAGCAACCTGAGATCACCGGATTTAATTGCGGTGAACACCTTGGGACAGTTTTCCGAACACCCCCGGGTGGCGGCCCTCAGAGAATTTATCACGGACTGGTATGTGTCGTATCTGTCCATCGATCAGACCCGGAACCAGCCCGAGGCAGGCCCCCAGGAGCGGTTGAGCAAAAATGGCGACAATCTGCCCAATGTGGTTCAGTTTCTCAAGGAACAACATCCGGACCGGCTGGAAACCATATTTGACATCCTGCGGCAGCGTATTCCCTGCCTGGAACAAGTCTTTGCCGATCCCATGCCGGACGGCCGCCTGCTGTTGCAGATAAAGGATGCGCCCTTTGAAAAACCTGTGCTTGCCAAATTTGCATCAGACGGCACCATGAAGATGCTCGCCTATCTCACGGTATTGTATGATCCGGAACCGCCCCGGTTTATCGGTATCGAGGAGCCGGAAAATTTTCTCCACCCCCGGCTGCTGCCGGAACTGGCAGAAGAATGCCGGGCCGCAGCGCAAAGAAGTCAACTGTTCATCACCACGCACTCGCCTTTTTTGCTCAATGCCATGCGGCCTGAGGAAGTGCGGGTTATCTACCGAGATAATCTTGGTTTTTCCCGGATAGTCAAAGCGTCGGACATCCAGGGGGTTCCGGAGATGACCGAGGCCGGCGGGGCTTTAGGCCATTTATGGATGGAAGGGCATTTCGGCCTGGGCGATCCATTGGTGAACTCCGGGGCACCCGGACCAGGGACCAAAAGGAAAAAATGATGCTGGAAAAGCTGATTGTGTTTGTGGAAGAGCCTTCCATGGAAGCGGCCCTGGAGATCATTTTGCCCAGGATGCTGGCCGGGATCGATTTTCAGATTATTCGGTTTCAGTGCAAACAGGACCTTCTCCTCCAGCTTCCCAGCCGATTGAAGGGCTACAGGGCCTGGCTGCCGGAAAACTGGTCCATCCTGGTGCTGGTGGACCGTGACAGTGATGATTGCCAGAAACTCAAAGCACAGCTGGAAGCCCATGCCGCCGGCGCCGGCCTGATGACCAAAACACAGGCAGGGGCCAGCCACCGGTTTAAAGTCACAAACCGGATCGTCATCGAAGAGCTGGAAGCCTGGTATTTCGGGGACTGGCAGGCCGTGAAAAAAGCCTTTCCCAAAGTACCGGAGACCATCCCTGAAAAAGCCCCCTTTCGAAATCCGGATGCCATCAAAGGCGGTACCTGGGAGGCATTTGAACGCATCCTCAAGCGGGCCGGTTACTTTTCAACGGGTCTGCGCAAAACCGAATGCGCCCGGCAGATTGCCCGGTACATGGACGTGACAAAAAACCGGTCCCACAGTTTCAAGGTGTTTTACCATGCGGTCAACCACATCATGGCAGGGGGCCGGGCATGAGCATTACCTCGTTTATTCAGGATGAGATTCTGTTACCAAGGCTGCAGAAACATCAGGTGTTGGTTGTGTATGACCCGGATGCCCGGTATCGAGACCTGTGCCGGGACATGGCAACGGAAAAACGCACAGTGGTGGATACGGGCGAATCCAGTATCCTGAGCCGGGCTGCGGCCATGGATGCGTTTTTACAACTGGGGCGGCACGAGATCGAACAGTTGCTGGTGTACGTCCCTGCCCCCCGGCCCATGACGGAGGAAGAAAAGCAGAAAGACCCGTTTGCCCTCTACCTAGCCTGCGGTGCGGTGTTTCCGGACGGGGATGGGGACCAGTATCTGAGCATCTGCCTGAAGGCAAAGCCGGATCACCAAACCCAGGTGCGTGCCGTATTTGCACAGGATCCGGATCCCGGGTTTGCCGTGATCGATGCCATTGGCACCGGCCTGAGCTGGCCGAACCTGCGGGCGCTGTTGAATGTGGAATCCACCCGGGATATTTTGTTTGCCCTGTTGAGCCCCAGTGAGATGCAGCAACGAACCCTCAAGGAAAGCAAAACCTGGGCTGCGGAAGCCAAAGCCCTGTTGAGCGATGCCCTGGGCCTTTCCTTGAAGACAAAAGGCAGAACCTGGTCAGCCATTGCCGATGAATTCTGGCGGTACCTGTTGTTCAGTGAGTTTGTGTTTGACCTGCCCGAATCCTTGCCGCCCGCGCTGTGTGACGTGCCCCATGCAGATGCGCCGGCAAAACCGTTGATAGAAGATATCTGCGAGCGGCTCAGAAGCGACACCCGCACCCGCAATACCTATGTCCTGCGGGCAGAAGCCATAGAACAGGAACTGAACCTGGCGGACCACTGCAAACAGATGCATGATTTCGGGATACGCGACACATTTGCCTTTGAAGAGCGAACCTTTCTTTCCCAGGCCATGGATGCGCTGCTTTCAGATGACCTGGACCGGGCCAGGGGAATCATTTCCCGCCACAGCCGCTCTGTCTGGACGGGAAAAGGGGAAAGTCAGATTCAATGGGACCTGCTGCACTCGGCCCTGGCCCTGATGGCCGCCTGCCAGGACAATGACAGGGCTTTGGGGGATCGATCCCTGTCCATGGACAGCCTGATTGACTTTTATGTCACCCAGCTGCGGGAAGTGGACCGCCGGCATCGGGAATTTGAGCAGTCGGTCGGTGATTATGCCTGGCAGGACCCGACAGGCATCATGACCCCTGTCCAGGAAATGGTGCGAAAGCAGTATGGCACCCTGATCGAAAAGGTGCAGTTTGTGTTTACCCGGCATTTCCAGGAAAAGGGCTGGCCCGTGTCCGGCCGATTGTGCAATGCAGATCTGTTTGACAAGCTGATCGCCCCGAAACTGGCGCTTAGCGGCAACAAGGTGGCATTGATCCTGGTGGATGCCCTTCGGTATGAACTGGGGGAGGCGTTGGAAAAACAGCTTTCCGAAGAGGCGAAAACCCAGATCACCCCGGCCCTGGTTCAACTGCCCAGCACCACCCCGGTGGGGATGGCCAGTCTGCTGCCCGGCGCATCCACAGGCTTTCATCTGGTAAAACAGGACACCGGACTGGTGCCATACATTCACGATCTTCCGGCCGGGACCGTTGCCCAGCG
>NZ_JAVETM010000006.1:0-109639 GCF_034006065.1 Desulfobotulus sp.
CAAGGGTGCCGGAGGAAGACGGATCTTTTCACGCGCGGAACTGCTGAAGATCAAAGAAACAAACGACAGGGGCAGACTCCGGACGGCGGTCCGCAGCCAGGGCCGGAGAAAATGTGCCTGCTGCGGCAGACAACCCGTAGATCCGGGCCTCAGGATGCTGTGCAGAGGGTGTTACCTCAGGGCAGATGAAAGGAGTGAAGTTTGAAAACCGAAAACGCTGACGCAAAAGCAGATACCATCTGCTCCGCAGAAAAGGAGAAAAAAATGTATCTGAACAAAAGACAGGTGGCAGCAAGGCTCTGCATATCACCCGGAACCGTCTCCGCCATGGTTCGCCGTGGGGATCTACCTGCCCCGGTACGCTGGGGACCGATGTCCATCCGATGGCCCCTGGAAGAGATAGAGGCTGCGGAGCAGAAAGCGCGCATCAACCGCCCATCTATCCCCTGCCAGCCGAGAAATCCTGTCGGGCGCCCCAGAAAAAACAGGGATGATCAGCCCCTCCACTGACTCCAGGCGTCTTTTCCCGCAGCGGCGACTTCCGGTCCGACCGCTGCGGGCAACTTCCTCAACTCATCCAGCCAATCTGCCCACCGCTGCATCATTTCCTTGCGCTGATCCAGAAATGTCGTTCGGTTGTAAGCCCGGCCCAGGGCATCCCTCACATTATGCCCAAGCTGCATTTCCACAACACTTTCCGGATACCCAAGCGTTTCAACCAGATGCGTTCTGGCCACTGCTCTCCAGCCATGAGCCGTCATCCTTCCGCCATACCCCATGGAATCCAGCGCAGCCTTGATGGATGTGTTGGAAAGCGTCCTCCCCTTCCCTCTCAATGCAGGAAACACATTCTCTCCATCCGAGGTAAGAGGATGCACTTCCGCCAGAATCTGCATGGCTTGACGGGATAGCGGAGTCATCATCTGCGTCTGTGTTTTGGATGTTTTCCATGTCCACAATGCCGCCGCAGGATCTATGTCCGCCCACTTCATACCCAACAGTTCCCCCGGCCTGCTGAATACCAGGGGAAGCAGACGGGCAGCAGACCGAACGACAATACTGCCGTTGTATCCATCAAGAGACCTGAGAAGCCCACCCAGATCACGGGTATCCAGGATGGCAGGAAAGTGTTCCGTTCTGTACGAAGGCAGCATTCCAGCCAGATCCCTTGTGGGGTCTCTCTCGGCCCTCCCGAGGGAAATGCCATATCGAAAGATGAGACTGATCACCGATTTCACCCGATGCGCCGTTTCCACGTATCCTGTGTCACAGATCCGCTTCAGCAGCTCCAGCACCATGGGAGGCGTTATCTCATCTGGCCTTTTCGTGCCAATGTAGGGGAACACCATCTTTTTCAGTCTGGAGAGATTCCGGACAGCATGGGCCTCCACCACCTGGGTAGCATGGACGCTGTTGTACCAATCCATGGCAAGGGTCTGAAACATGCTCGCGGTATCCCCCCCTTCCTTGCGGGCCTTTTTCCCTGCCACAGGGTTCTCCCCGCGTGCAATCATCAGCCTGAGCTGTGAGGCGCTCACCCTGGCATCTTTCAGGGAAATTTCTGGATAAGGCCCCACTGTGATCATGGATTGCCGCCCTTCAAAATAGTACCTCAGCTTCCAGATCTTCCGCCCACTGGGTTCTACCTGCAATGCCAGGCCGTCCCCGTCCTGAAGAAAATACCGCTTCTCCTTTGCCGCCGCCTTCTCACAGGCCAGACTGTTCAGCTTTCCTGAAACCATGCCCTTTTCCCCCGAAAACACCGGAATAAGTAACCGAAAAAAACAGGAACAAGTAACGAGTAACCGGAAATTTTTTTGATCACTCACAGGTTACTTAAAAAAACCACATCACGCAATATTCAACCTGTTTTTACTTGTCACGACTACCACCCCCATTTTGCTGAAAAGAGCGCCAATGCTGAAAAACGGCAAAAAAAAAGCTGCCTTTCGGCAGCGTTTTTTATACTTATGGTGGGCCCACCTGGATTTGAACCAGGGACCGACCGGTTATGAGCCGGTGGCTCTACCAAGCTGAGCTATAGGCCCCAAAACAACCTTTATTAACTAGCGCCTTGGCATTTTTTTGTCAAGAAGAGCCTTGGCACATCTTTCGAAAAACGCCTTTTCCATCAATATTCAATGAAGCTTTTAAGCTTTTTACTCCGGGTCGGATGACGCAGTTTGCGCAATGCTTTGGCTTCGATCTGCCGGATACGCTCGCGGGTCACGGCGAAATCCTTGCCTACCTCTTCCAGGGTATGATCCGCCTTTTCTCCAATACCAAAACGCATACGCAATACCTTCTCTTCTCTGGGCGTCAGGGTGGCCAACACCTTTCGGGTCTGTTCTGAAAGATTGAGGTTGATGGCCGCATCCGAGGGCAGCATGAACTTTTTATCTTCAATAAAATCACCCAAATGACTGTCTTCTTCTTCTCCAATGGGAGTTTCAAGAGAAATGGGCTCACGTGCAATTTTCAAAACTCTGCGCACCTTGTCCAAGGGAATTTCCATCTTTTCCGCAATTTCCTCCGGACTGGGCTCGCGTCCCAGCTCCTGCACCAGGTAGCGTGAGGTACGGATCAGTTTATTGATGGTTTCAATCATATGAACAGGAATGCGTATGGTACGGGCCTGATCCGCAATGGCCCGGGTAATGGCCTGCCGGATCCACCAGGTAGCATAGGTGCTGAACTTGTATCCCCTGCGGTATTCAAATTTATCCACCGCCTTCATGAGGCCGATATTTCCTTCCTGAATAAGATCCAGAAACTGCAGGCCCCTGTTGGTATATTTTTTGGCAATGCTCACAACAAGGCGCAGGTTCGCCCGCACCAGTTCACTCTTGGCCTTTTTGGCGCATTCCCTACCCTCATCCACATTGGCAATGACTTTTTTCAACGCACGAACATTAGCCTTCAGATCGTATTCCCGGGCTTCTATCTGCTCTTGGATACTCCGCAAATCATAGAAAACGGTTTTCAGCTTCTCCCGAGAATAATCCGTTCTCTCCCGGGCCCAGGCCACAAATCCCTCTTCATCCTGTAAGCGGACCCTGAAATCTGTAATCGTCGTATCAAACGCTTCGGCACTCTGCACCATGAGCTTGCTCATGGTTTCAAACCACATGATATGATAGCGTATTTTCTTTTCAATGCGATCTGTCACACTGCTTTCAAGGCGCCAGTCCTTGATGAATTCAAAAATTTTCTCATTGCGTTTGGCAATGATCCTGCGGTGCTTTCTTTTTTCCTCATAATCCATATCAGGATCAAAAATCAGCTCCCGAATCTCCGCATTTTCCGCGTGCAGCACCTTGATTTCCTGGATCACTTCCAGAAACTGACCGATCTGTCGGTTTTCATCCATGAGGGTATCGCCCTCATCAATATCTCTCAGGACATGCTTGGGTCTCAGACTGCCGGCCTGAATATTATCCGCAAGATCAATCAGGGTATCAACAGCCACCGTCATTTCCAGCATGGCTTTAAGAATTTCCTGCTCGCCAAGCTCGATCTTCTTGGCAATCTCGATTTCCCCTTCCCGGCTGAGCAGGGTGACCATCCCCATCTCTCGGAGGTACATCTTCACAGGATCCGTCACGGACCCGAAATCTACCTCAGATTCTTCCGCGCTCAAGACTTTGGGAGCGCCCTTGTCTTCCGATTCTTCTTCCGCCTCTTCTTCCGCGTCCTCTTCCTCTTCTTCCTCTTCGTCCGGTCGGTCCAGAAGATCTTCCGCGTCCGCAGCCTCCTCCTCCCTCTTGGAGTTCTTTTTCTCCGGCAGATCCGATGCCTTTACCATTCTGACGCCCATCTCTCCCAGCGTCACAAACACGGCATCCATCTGATCCGTTGTCACCGTATCCGACAATACCTCATAGACTTCATCATAGGTAAGGTATCCGCGCACCTTGCCCAGCTCAAGGAGAGCCTTGAACTCTTTTTTCTGTGCAGCACGCGTTTTTTTATCGCCAGTGGACGGTTGCGTCATTGGATATGCCTCCTAGGGGTCACCACACGGGACAGCCCGATCTTAGCCGCTTCCCGGGCTTGCTGTTGTTTCTGTTCAAGCAAGGCCATCAGCCGGGCCTGATCCTTGCCCGCTTCTGCAGCCTTGATGCGGTCCATCAGACCGGAACTGCCCTGGGCCTGCTGCTGCAGGCGCCGAAACTGCGAAATCAAAAACTCTGCATTGTCCACATTCCAGGAGGATTCTCCAAAGGCAAACCCGCTTAAACGGCGCTGCACCTCCGGGTCTCCCAGAATTTCAGGATCATTCACCAAAGAATCCTGCCTTTCTCCGTAAAGCAGAGAAAGGACGATACGCTTCAATATCGGATCGGAAAAAAAACCTTCCGGCTTTAAGCCGGCCACTTCTTCACGACACTGGGGAACGGACAGAAGCAGGGAAACAAGGGCTTCCTCCATACGCAGGTTGCCTCTGGGGTCTTCGGATTTCTGAATCTGTCTTGCCATCCCTGGAGAATCGGGAATCCGCTTGCTCAGTCGCTCCCGTATGCCCTTTTCCTCCATATCCAGACCATCGGCCATCTCCCGCAGGTATACATCCCGCACCACCGTATCCGTCATACCCGAAAGCAGAGGCAAAAGGGACTCCAGAGCCTTGATACGGCCCGCAGGATCCCTTCCCCATCGCTGCAGGGAAGCATGCATCAGAAAAGAAAAAAGCGGCCTTGCCTTTAAGGCTTCTCCGAGAAAAGCATCCTTTCCGAGACGCCGCACAAAAGAGTCAGGATCCTCCCCCGCTGGGAGCAGAAGCACCCGGCAATCCATGGCAAAGGGCAAAAGCAGAGGAGCCGCCCGTTCTGCCGCACGTAAACCCGCCACATCTCCGTCAAAAACCAGAACCAGGCGATCCGCATACCCCCGAAGCAACTGAATCTGCTCCCGGGTGAGGGCCGTTCCCAGGCTGGCCACCGCTTCCCCGATGCCATGCTGATGCAGGGCAATGACATCAAAATAGCCTTCCACAATGTAAGCAACCCGACTTTTCCGGATTTCCTGACGGCCCTGGTGCAGTCCGTAAAGGGACCGGGCCTTATGATAAAGGAGTGTTTCCGGAGAATTCAGGTATTTTGGATTTTCAGCGCCCAGAACCCTGCCGCCAAACCCGATAACCCGCCCCGGAATATCCTGAATGGGAAAAACGATGCGATTGCGGAACCTGTCATAGCAGCGTCCCTTCTCACTGCGCACCACAAGACCCGACTTTTCAAGAAGCCTCGGATCAAAACCTTTTTTTGTCATGTAATCCAGGAGACGGGTCCAGCCATCCGGGATAAAACCCAGGCCGAAACGGGCCACGGAATCTTCGGATATTCCCCGTTTTTCCAAGTATTCCCTGGCAACTCCGCCCAAAGGGCTTTTCAGGAGGCCATGGCGAAAAACCCCCAGAGCCACACGGTTGGCCTCCAGAATGGCCTGCCGTTCTCCGGCTTCACGGTCATCGCCCTCCTGACTTTCCGCAAGGGGAACACCAAAACGGTCTGCCAGACTTTTCACTGCCTCAGGAAAGGAAAGTCCTTCACTTTGCATGACAAAGGAGAAGATATCCCCCCCCGCCCCACAACCGAAGCAATGGTACATCTGTTTTTCAGGATCCACAGAAAAGGAAGGGGTTTTTTCCACATGGAAGGGGCAAAGCCCCGTAAGACGTCGGCCCGCACGTTTCAAGGTCACGCGTTCGGAAACCACCTGGGCAATGTCAGCGACATTCCGAAGCGTCTCAATGGTTTCATCCGTAATCCTTGTCCCCAAGGCGCCCTCTTCCGTATGTTGCGTCAAAAGCCTCACGGTACCGAGCGAACGCAAGATTGCTCCCCTTTTAAAAAAAGGGTAACCTGCAGAAGTTAACCTGTTTTGCTTTCCTGTCAAGGAAAACCGCAAGAAAAACAGGGAAAGGCAAGGCCTTTTCCCCTAAACCCTCCGGCCTGCGAGATAAAAAAGTAAAGATCCAGACAGGCCAGACAGGGCTGCCTGGCAGCTTTTTATATTTCCGGTTCAGGCTCTGCTTTTTTCGGCAAACAGGGCATTGGCATCCGCAATGGTCAGGGTACCTTCGTAAAGAGCCCGACCACTGATCACCCCCACCACACCGAGGGGGGCAAGGGGTGCCAGAGCCGCAAGATCTTCCAGGGTGGATACGCCTCCGGATGCAATGACCGGAATGGAGACCGCCTCGGCCAGGGCACGGGTCGCCTCAAGGTTGACGCCTCCATGGGTACCATCCCTGCTGATATCCGTAAAGATAATGGCGGCAACGCCTGCTCCTTCAAAGCGACGGGCCAGGTCCACAGCCGTGGTTTCCGTGGTTTCCGTCCACCCATCCACAGCCACCTTGCCATCCCGTGCATCAATGCCCACCACAATCCGACCGGGCCAGGATGCACAGGCGGATCGGACAAGATCCGGATCCCGGAGGGCCGCAGTGCCCAGAATCACCCGGTCCACACCAATGCCAAGGTAGTGGGCGATGGTTTCCATGGAACGGATCCCGCCTCCCACCTGAACGGGTACAGAAACAGCAGCCACAATCTTTTCTATGAGCCCAAGGTTTCTCGGTTTCTGCTCCACCGCGCCATCAAGATCCACCAGGTGAATTCTCAAGGCACCTTCCACCTCCCACTGACGGGCTTGCCCCACGGGGTCATGGGAAAAAACCGTTTCCGCATCCATCTGTCCCTGAAAAAGGCGCACACAGCGCCCGTTTTTTATATCCACTGCAGGAATCAGTATCATCTCATGGCCTTTCTGAAAGTCCGCCTCCCTCAATGCAGGGTCCGCGTTCTGGGTTTTTTAGAGAAGTCCCTTGGTGGAAGGCACCCCGGTCACCCTGGAATCCAGTCGTACGGCCTTGTCCAGTGCCCTCCCCAGGGCTTTGAACATGGCTTCCACAATGTGGTGGCTGTTTTCCCCATAGGGGACATCAATGTGTAGCGTCATCCCCGACCGCACAGCAAAGGCCCGGAAAAATTCCTTGGCCAGGTAAGGGTCAAAGGGTCCGCAGGAGCGGATGGGATCCGGCAGAAGACAGACGAGAAAAGGACGGTTGGAAAGATCCAGAGCCAATCTGCACAAGGTTTCGTCCATGGGCAGGACAAAATCTCCGTAGCGCACAAGCCCTTTGCGGTCGCCCAGGATCCCGGCAAGGGTATCGCCCAGAACAATCCCCACATCCTCCACACTGTGGTGCCAATCGATTTCGATATCCCCCCTGCAATCCACCTCCAGATCAAAACAGCCATGTACGGCAAAAAGCGTAAGCATATGATCAAAAAAGGGAATGCCCGTTGCAATCCGGGTTTTCCCCTGTCCATCCAGATTCCAGGATATACGGATCTCCGTTTCCCCTGTTTTTCTTTCCACCACAGCCCTGCGTTCCATGCTTTTCCCCCTTCACTCAAGAAACCGCGCTTTATACCACCCCCCACACCGGGGGTCAAATTTTACATTCCGGCGAAACCCCAGAAAGCCCCAAAATGCCCATTCTCTGCCCCTCTGTGGGATGCATGCAAAAATATCCATCCCTGCCAGCGTCACTCTTTCCATTTTCAGACAAAAAAGCGGCAAAGATTTACAAAAAGCTGAAAAAGCCTTATGATTTGTCAAGTATTTTTGCAGGCAATGCAAAAAAACACCTGCCTGAATTCCCTATCCCGGAGACGGCCATGGACATACGCACCAGCATCCATATAGAGCCGAGCGCTTATACGGGGCCGAAAATCCAGAAAGGAGAAACCTCGCCGGGAAAAACCCAGCCCGCCGCACCGGTTTCTCCCCAGCCCGAATCTGCGTCCAGGGAAGAGGAAAAAACCGCTTCTTCCTCGGGTGCGGTACGCCTGACCCCTGCCCAGCTGCGCATGGTTTCCGAGCTGAAAAGCCGCGATCAGGAAGTACGCGCCCATGAACAGGCCCATGTGGCTTCCGGAGGCGGACATGTTAATGGCGGCATCCGGTATTCCTATCAGAAAGGACCCGATGGCCGTATGTACGCCATTGGTGGCGAAGTTTCCATTGATGTGTCCCCCGTTCCCGGAGATCCCGAGGCCACTGCCCAAAAAATGGAACAGGTGCGTCGCGCAGCCCTCGCGCCTGCGGATCCTTCTCCCCAGGATCGCAGGGTGGCCGCAAAAGCCACTCTGGTCCGAAGTGAAGCCCTCCAGGAAATTGCCCTCATGCAGATGGAAGCCCGCAGGGAACCCTCCGATGCAGCAGACTCCCATGCCTCCAGCCCCTACACCAGAGCCCCCAGGATTACAGGCAGCCTCTTCCACATACAGGCCTGAACCGGCTCACGCGGCCATCCCCTTGATTTCTTTTTGGATCTTCAGAAGTTTTCCGTCCAGAACCTCAATATTTTCAAGAATATCAACCAACACACCCAGCCTTTCAGCCTGGCTGGCCCCCCTGCGGGCTGCGGTCTGATCCAGAAGATCCATTTCCGTTATACAGGTGCTGAAGCGGGCATCCAGCTCCGCCTGTACGGCCAGAGCCATGGCGGAAGACAGTTTCAGGATATACTGAAACTTGATGTTTTCCCGGTAATCCACCATGTGGTGCAGAAGCTGTTTTTCCGTTTCCCGGCAGATTTTCTTCAGACTTGCGGCCAGAGCCTTCATCCCGTCCCTGCCTGCCATCTCCTCTCTGCCTTCCTTTTTTTCCTTGGAAAAAAAACCTGAAAACCAGCGTTTCACATGATAAAATCCAAAACGCATGTGACCTTCCGTGCGGATTTTGGCATTGTACCGGGTCACCGCATGGGCGGGAGGCAGGTACAGTCCCATGCGCTCGGCCTGGGTTCTCGGCTCCACCCGGATGGTATCGGACTCGAGGCCCGGCATATCCAAAGAAACACCCATCCCATTGAGTCCTGCACAGTATTCCCTGAGTACCTCATCCACCATGCCCGCATAGGGCCTGGCCACCTCCGCATAATGGGCCTGCATCTCCCCCTCAAGCTGACGAATGAAACGGACAATCTCCGGGTTTACCCGATCCGTCATATAAGTATCCAGGGCCTGACGGAAATCCTGAAAGGCGTGATAAAGGGCCAGGGAAAAACCGGATTTTCCAAAGATGTCCGCATAAGCGTCCATGTCCGGGCGGTACTCCCGGATAAAAGAAAAAATGCCCGGCACAATTTCCCCTGCACTGGCATCAAAAAAACGGTCTGTGCGAGTTTTCAGGTGTTTTTCCAGGGTCGAGGAGGAACCATCCAGAGTATTGCGAATCAGGCCCTGCACCTGGGCCACGCGCAGATGGCGGGAGCGAACCTCCTCCAGAATATGGCGTGCCTGTTCCTGGTCTCCGCCGAGAAGATCCCTGTCCATGCGACAGCGATTGGCCATGGATGCAGCAATCTGGCGCAGACGCGCCACCTGGTTCACAAGGAGAAGTCTCGCCCGATCCCGGGTCATACGGGCATGGAGTACCTTATCAAAGTCTTCAAAAAGCCTCCGGCTTTCCGCAGTCATGGAAGGATCCGCCTCCCACTGGACCATCCGCAGGCGCTCTTTTTCCGGCAGCCCACCCTGGGCGTCCAGGGCCTGCAGGAGGCGATACAGAGCGGAAAACACATGCACCCGGGCTCCGGGGTACAAAAGTCCCAACTCCGCTTCCACCTTGCGGGCCACCCGCTGCACATCCCCATCGTCTCCGTGTTCGCTGAAATCCGTATTCAGGACAAAAAGCACGGGATCGAGAATCCCCATTTTACGGATCATGTTCAGAAAACGAAGATCCGCCTGTCGCAGCCCCGTGCGGCTGCTGATCACATAAATGATAAGATGGGTCTGAAAGAGATAATCCTGCACCTGGGCAATGTGCAGGGGGTTGGGTGCATCACTGCCCTGACAATCCGCCAGTTCGATACCGTCGGGCATGCGGGCCGCATCAATGGTGATGAGAATATCCCGGACATAGGCCGCCCGCACCTCATCCGCCACAAAAAGCTGGTATTGTGCAAAGGCTTCTCCTTCAAACACCGCCTCGGGCGCATCGCTGGTGATAAAGGATTTGACGGACTCATAACCTTCCAGATAGGAATGGAGATACACGCTGTGGATATTTCTGGCGTCTTCCGTGATAAGCTGATCTGTGCCCAGGGTTTTCAGGGCTTCCGCAAGGTCTTCCCTGTCCCGGTCTCTGCGTATATCAAAACGCGCGTCCACCCGCCGCCATCCGGAAGCCGGGAAAAGCGTCAGAGATCCTTCAATATCCGCATTGATTTCATCCCATCCCTTAAAACGCACCCGCGCCGAAAGGCGCTCTCCCCTGCGCACACGGGTTACGATGGAGGTAACAACCCCCGCCCCCCTTTTTAAAAGATCACCGCCCATCCATGCATTGATCAGGGTACTTTTTCCGGATTTGATGGTTCCCACCACCGCAACCCGCAGCGTTTCTTCCCGGAACTGCCTCAGAATTTCCCGGATTTCCTTTGGCCAGAGCGTCAGGGTCTGGGAAAGGCTCCCCTGCGGATCTCCGTTTTCCCCGTAGTGGGCTCCAAGCGTTAAGAGATTCTCCGCCAGAGCCACCAGGCCTTCTTTCCATTCACGATAATTTTCCATATCCCGATACGCCCCAATCCCTCTTGCAAATTCTGAAAACCTTCAGAAGGTCCGACACCCAACCTCTCGCAAGTCCTTCAAGAACACTGCACCATCACGCAGTGCCGCCATCCAGAGCCAGAAACTCCGGCCGGATACCCATTTTCAAAAGAACCTCATCCCAGCAGCGTTCCGCAGGACAGGAAAGCAGCAGATCCGCAGGCACCGCATGCACCAACCAGGTATTTTCACAAATTTCGTCCTCCAGCTGCCCAGGGCTCCATCCGGCGCATCCCAGCATCATCTTATAATGCTGGGGTCCCTTATCCTTAGCAATGGCTTCCACAATATCCCGTGAAAAACTAAGTCCCACATAAGGGGTGATGGGCAGACAGCTCTTCCAGTCAAAGGGGGGGCCATGAAGGATGAAAAGTCCGTCTTCACGCACCGGCCCTCCACAAAAAACCGGGGATGCCGCTCCCTTGTGCTGGGCGGGAAGACCAATGGAAAGGAGAACGTCCGCCTCGGACAGGCCATGCACCCGGTTATTCACCACAAGCCCGAAGCTGCCCCCCGCATCATGGATGGCCATGCAGACCACAGACCGTGAAAACCAGGGATCGTCCAGTCTGGGCATGGCCACCAGCGATTTTCCCACAAACGGATTGGTCATTCACCCCACCCTTTCCCTTGCGGCCCCAGACGGAAAATCAAGGCCCGGCAAGGCACAGCTTCCAAGCCTAAATGCGGAAACGCTGCACCTGAATCTCTACCTGCGCCATCTGTTCTCCCATGGAGGCCGCCTGTTCATTGAGACTCCGGCTGCTGGCCACCACATCGCCGGTGGATCTGTACACTTCGGCAATGTCCTTTGCAATTTCAGATGCAGCCACGGAAGCCTCGGAGACATTATGGTTCATCTCCTGAATCCCCTGGGAAGCCTGAAGCACATTGTTGGCAATCTCCTTTGTGGTGTTGCTCTGTTCTTCCACAGCCGTTGCAATGGCCACCACAATGGCATTGACATCCTGTATCACGGAAAGAATTCTTTCGATACGCTCCACCGTGACGGAAGTGGATTGCTGGATTCCGTCGATTTTATCCCGGATTTCCTCCGTCGCAGCCCCTGTCTGACGGGCCAGCTCCTTGATTTCGTTGGCCACCACGGCAAAACCCTTGCCCGCTTCTCCGGCCCGAGCCGCTTCAATGGTAGCGTTCAAGGCCAAAAGATTGGTCTGGTCGGAAATATTGTTGATGGTTTCCGTCACCTGGCCCACTTCCCGCGCTGCCTTTCCCAGGGCTGCCATCTGATGGGTAGCCTCTTCCGCCTGGGCCACGGCATCCTGGGTAATGGCCCGCGCCTGTTCGGAATTCCTGGCTATCTCATTAATGGTTTCCGTCATCTGCTCCGCTGCGGAAGCCACCATGGCAACATTGGTGGCGGTTTCCTCCACCGCCGCAGCCACAGAATGCATGTTGCTGCTCATCTCCTCACTGGCCGCGGCCACGGAATTGGCTCTCTCGGCATTGCCTTCCGCATTTTCATTGAGGACCTTTGCAATGCGTCCGAGATTTTTTATGGTTCCCGTCAACTCAAGACCGGCCCTGCCAATCTGGGTCATCATCCCCCGCAACTCCGCAGACATACCGTTCATGGCTGTCACCATGCGGCCGAATTCATCGCCGGACGCATGGGAAACCTGCCGGGTCAGATCACCGGAGGCCACGGCCTGGGTCATGGAGGCCGCAAGGCCAAGGGGACGCAGCACATTCCGCCGGATCTGCCACCATCCAAGGCCAATCACCACAAAAAGAATCCCCATAGCCCAGAGGATCACCGAAAGCCTCGCCCTGGCCACAGCGCGGTGTACCCCTTCCAGCGAAGAAATGATTTCAAAGGCCCCATGCACTTCGCCCACCCGCCATCCTTCCCGGATCCCCCCCACGGGGTCCCGGCTGCCCTTGGGGTCCCCATGGCAGAGCATGCATTCCGGCGTCAGAGTAATGGCTTTAAAATACCGCACCTGATCCTTTTCAAAGATCACCTTTTCACGGATACTGCCCGAGGCCAGCTCCCGCAGAACGGCCTCTTCCACAGCGTCAGGGGTATTCACCGGATTTCTCGGGCTCATCTTAGGAGCCCGGAAGCGATATCCGGCCTCCCTTGCATTGATGGCCGCCATATTGAGAGCCGTGATAACGGGAACCGCCTCCATGATCTGGCTGCGATCCAGCTCCTCGTAGGGTCGGAGTACATTCATTTCGAGCTTTTTGGCCATCTCGTTGCGAGCCGCTTCCGCCATGAGCACAATGGCCCGGCTTTTTTCCAGTATGCTTTCCTCAGCACCCTTCCGGATATCGCCGACACGCATGACGGCAAGAATCAGGGCCACCACCAAAGGGCCTGAGGCCACAATGGCAAGAATTTTCCAGCGCACACTCAGATCCTTGAATTTCAAACCACGCTCTCCTCTGTGAGAAAAGAAGAATCCACCCATTCGTCCCAGGACGAAGATTTGAATATTTCAGATGAGACAATCAAGACTTTTCAGAGAGAAAGGCCAAACCAGGCGCTTCTCCCCGCGCAGGCTTTATTTCAAAAACCAAATGTCCACTCCGCAGAACGCCCCATCCTACCCCTCCCCAGAGCGCCCAATCCCCGACCCTGGCCGTTTTGTCTCCCATCTTATATGCCAAAGCCCCCCTTAAAGCAAAGGATGAAAGAAAAAAAGCAGGCCCCCCAAGCTTGACAAGCCCCCTGGCAGATGTTTTGTATAGGTGTTCATCATCGGAAGTTTCCCCCCTATCCCATATGAGACGCCATGCCGGTTTTTGAATATATCGCCTTCAATCCCAAGGGCAGACGCTGCAAAGGCGTCATTGACGCAGACAACATGCAGATGGCCAGAAGCCGCCTGCGGGAACGTCAGCTCTTTCCTGCGGAAATGCGGGAAGTCCGCAGCCAGGATCACAGCCGAAAACCCGTATGGGGTTTTCTCTCCACGGGTCGACTGCGGCCCAAGGATGTAAGCCTCATCACAAGGCAGCTCGCCACCCTCACGGGAGCCGGTTTTCCTCTGGTGGGCGCTCTCGGGTCCGTTATCAGTCAGACCCGTTCCACTCCCATCAAAAGAACCCTTTCAAGAATCAAGGACACGGTGGAGGGAGGGTCCGGTTTTGGAGACGCCCTCGCCGCAGAAGGCCCGACCTTCTCGCCCATCTATATCAACATGGTCCGGTCCGGGGAAAGCTCAGGCACTCTGGAGCTTGTACTGGAAAGGCTCGCCGATCTTCTCGAAAACCAGGAAACCCTGAAATCCCGGATACGATCCGCCCTGGCCTATCCCATTCTCATGGCCATTTTCGGCGGTCTTGTGCTTTTTGCCCTCATGACCTTCATTGTTCCAGGCCTGGTGGCCATCTTTTCTGATATGCAGCAGGAGCTCCCCCTGCCCACCCGCATTCTTCTCAGCACCAGCCATTTCCTCAAGGCCTACTGGTGGATACTCCTCCCCGCCCTTATCGCACTACCCTTTCTTTTCCGGAAAGCCCGCCACTCCCAACGCCTGGGAATCCAGGTGGATGCCTTTCTTCTTCGCATTCCCATCGCAGGAACCCTTGCCACCAAACTGGCTGTCACCCGTTGCTGTCGAACCCTGGCTTCCCTTCTTGCCAATGGGGTGCCCATTCTCACAGCATTGGGCATTGTGGAAAACGTTGTGGGCAACAAGGTGCTGGCCAAGACCATCGCCCAGGCCGCAAAGGCCGTGGAGCGAGGGGATGGCATCGCAGCCTCCCTTGCCGCAGGCAGAGGGTTTCCGGACATGGCCCTCCAGATGATACAGATCGGTGAGCGCAGCGGAAGTCTGGAAGCCATGCTGGAAAAGGTCGCGGATATCTACCAGAATGAAAGCCAGAATACGGTCGCAGCCCTTACCTCCATGCTGGAACCCCTGGTCATCCTTGTCATGGGAGTGAGCGTGGGGCTGATCGTGCTGGCCATCTGCCTGCCCATTTTTGAAATGAACCAGCTGATCCGTTAGTCTCACTCTCTCCCTCCGCAGTCAGGCCAGAAGAGGCAGGCAGATCAAAAAGACAGGCGGCTCACTGCAAACGTCTGCGTAAAAGCCAGAAGACCACAATCAGAATCCCCAGCAGCCCCGCCATGAGCCCAAGCATGGTCCAGTCCTTTTCAAGGATGGACTCCCCAAGGACGACAAACGCCGCAGCATAGGCCATGCTGATGGAAAACCCCACACCAAAGTAGATAAAAAAAGAAACACCGCTTAAGGCGATCAGATAGTTCTTGATAAAAGCCGGAACCCCTGGAAGAAGTTTCACCGCAAGGGTAAACCCCAAAGCCCTGCGAGTGCGGATCTGAGGCAGGGTATAGGGGGTTCGACGTAAAAGCCTTTCCAGAAAAGGCCTCAGCCCGCTTCTTGCAATCCAATGGCAGCACACAAGATTCACCCCAAGGCTCAGGGCGGATCCCCCGATCCCTGTGGTCACCCCGAAGGTCGCGCCTGCCAGGATATAAAAAGGCGTTGTGGGAAAACCCACCAGAGGCAGTACGGCAAGGGCCATAAAAAAGGGAAGGGGCCCGGCCTCCTGCTTCCAGGTCCAGAAAAGCGCACTGTCCCACACAAGCCACAGCCCCAGGCCACCAAGCCCCAGCACCACAGCCCCCACTGTCCGCAGGACTCTCCCTCCCCTTCCACGCAGAACCACTCTATCTTCCTTTCTCACGGCAAAAAAAACATCCTGTCCCCAACTTCCGTGGACAGGATGCCCCTTTCGCTGCAATGAGATTTTCTGAAAAACTCACCCAAGGGTTTCCAGCCAACGGCTGATTCTCTCCCTGAGATCATCCCGCACTTTCCTGAACGCCGCAAGCCTTTCCTCCTCCGAACCTTCCACAGAAGCGGGATTGTCCAACATCCAGTGGTGACGGTTACCCTCAGGAAGTCCCGGCCAGATACGGGGACAGGATTGCTGAGCCTTGTCACACACGGTAATCATATGAAGAATGGCTTCCTTACCCAGATAATCCTTGATGCTTTTGGGTTTGTGACCGCTCATGTCAATGCCTGCTTCCTCCATCACAGCGATGGCCATGGGGTGAACCCTTTCTCCGGGATCCACGCCTGCGCTTAAGGCTGTGAAACGGTCTCCCGCCATATGATTCATCAGTCCTTCCGCCATCTGGCTGCGGATGGTGTTGCCATTGCACAGAAAAATGACATGACGTTTATGCACGGACATGGTGGACCTCCTTATAAGACAAAAAAACAAATCCTTCAGCGTTAGCGTCCTCAGATCCAACCCTACGCTTCCCATGTTAGAAAATCATGAGACCAAGCCCATTGAAGCGCAGCCCTGGCAAAAAGCTTTTTTGTGTATCATAGGCCCATCATTCTGTTTCCGGATTCTGTATAAAAATCTTCAAATTTTAAAACCAGAAACTACCTCCTTCAGCCGAAAAGCCAGCTTCTCAAGTTTAACCGCACTCTGACTCACATCAGAACTCGAAATAGAAATTTCTCCCGCAGCGGTATTAACGCCAGAAATAGCTTCTGATTGCATTTCCGCCAAACCAGAACTTTCCAGAGCAAGGCCGCTCACGTCTTTCACATCCATAAAAATTTCGCCCATATCGCGAGAAATTTCCATCAGAATAGAGGCCTCAAGGGATAGAGTATTCGATATTTCAAAAACCGTTTTATTGATTTCCCGAATCATCTCTTCAATGCGAGAGATATCCTGCATCGCAAGGGATGCGGACCCTTGAACTTTGCCAATACGGTGGCGGATATCCTCAGTGGCTCTGGCCGTTTCACCTGCAAGCCCTTTAACTTCTGATGCCACTACAGCAAAACCTTTTCCAGAATCCCCGGCTCTGGCGGCCTCTATCGTAGCATTCAGGGCCAAGAGATTGGTCTGATCCGATATATCATTGATAGTCCCTGTAATTTTTCCGATATCCAGAATGGCCGTTTCTAATTCCTTCATCACCCGGAACATGCCTTCCGCCTGATCTTTGGCTCTGGCTGTCATATTTTTCGCCGTATCCGCACCTGAGGCTGTTTCCCCCATATCTTTGGACATTACATCAATGGATGCGGCAACTTTCGTCAGGCCTTCACTTGTTTTTTTTATTTTTTCTGCAACTGCCAATGTCTTCAAGCTTACCCCATGGGAGGATTCAGAAACAGTAATGCTCATTTCTGAAGTTTTGGCCGCACCATCTGACATTTTCAAAGCGGTCTCCCTGAGAAAAACGGAAGATTTGACAAGGCTCTGAATCCAGCTCTCCACACCAGCAAGGGCCTGCCTCAAGCTGAGGACAGTTTTTTGCATGGATACTGCCAGGTCACCGATCTCATCTTTTCTCTGCAGCAAATAGCTGGGGACATCTTCTGAAAAATTGCCGTCTGCTATTTTCTCATTAAAACGTATGGCTTCATAGATAGGCATCCGGATACTTCTTGACATGAAAAACAAAGCCACGAGGAGTGTAACAAAAATGACGGCTGTTGACCCCACAATAAGTTGGAGTTGAAATCTGGAAGATGCATACACATGTTGGCTCTTAACCAAAGCTGTATTCAGCTCACGTTGCAAAACTGCACCAAGATCATCTACTTTTACGGTAATCAGGTTAAAAAAATCCATACCAGATATTTCATATTCACCCTCGCCAGAATGTTGCACAATCATCCAGAAAACCCTGTCCACTGCCTCCCATTCTTTTTTTTGCCTGCTGCGGTTAAGATCTTCACGGCTTTGAGATGTTAGGACAAGGGCTGGTGATGACAAGGAGGTATCAGCATGACCTTTCAGAGAAAAAAGAAAAACTTTTTCATCTTCCGAAGGAGCTCTTTTCTGGGCCAGCAGGGGCGAAAGAAAAGCCCGGAGGAGACCCGTTGCCTCCTTTGAGGCCTCCACAATGGCCATGGACGTCATCGTTTTACCGACGCCCCGCGCCGTCGGCGCATTGGCCACAGCGGTTTCAACACCGATGAGTACTTTAATAACATCTGTATACTGGTTCCTTATCTGTACGCCGTCTGCGCCCTCCCGGACTTGCATACGAATTGCCTGTAGCCCCCTGACACCAGCGAGGGCCCCCTCCTTGATCGTATCCCCCAGGGCGCTTTTACCAATATAAAGAAGGAAATTTTCTTTTTTTTCATCAGTAATTACCCGCTGCCGATCCAGCATATGCCCCACCGCACTGCCGCTTACCAGCAATGAAGAAAGCCCTCTTTCTTTCTGTATCTCATGGATCAGCAGAGAAGCCGCATGGAAAGCATCCATGTTTTTTTTCATAATCTCGGCAATCCGAAGAGTCTCAACGGCCTGCATGGACTGAATGGAAGCCTGAACAATGCATACGGCAAGGGGAAGTAATACCATGATCGCGAGCTTCAGTCTGAGTTTCATGGAGCCTCCAAAAAAAGTTTTTATATCAAAACACTGTTTTTTGAAATGAACTTTTTTGTATAAAACTCGGTTCAAAAAAACCTCAACCAATGCTCTGTCAAAACATCAGCTTGCCTCTTTCAAAAAAGCTTTAAGGAGAACGTGATTTAGCAAAATATATAAAGACTTCATGCACTCTGCAAGAAAATTCGCAAAGCCCATGAGTTGTGTACGCCCCCATCCAAAACACCATACCGCGATGTGTTCTGCGTACACTTGCCTTGCAAAAAAATCGCACAGAACGTACTCTACAGGAAAATATGGAACAGGATCCGGGATTCTTGAAATTTCCCACCTCCATTCTTTTTCAGAAAGTCCAAGGAAAAACCCGCTGGTCACGGGCATCTCCATTCCCTATCTTTTTTTCAAGACCCCGTCCCACAAGGAGCTTACGCATGGATGCTTCCCATAAACCGACAACGCTGATGATCGTGGATGATACCCCCGCCAACCTCACCCTGCTCCAGGAAATCCTCCAGGCCAGGGGATACCGGGTTGTGGCTTTTACAAAAGGCAGCATGGCGCTGAAGGCGGCTGCCCAGAATCCTCCGGATCTCATCCTGCTCGATATCCGCATGCCCGAAATGGACGGGTTTGAAGTGTGCAGGCGTTTAAAAGAAAACGGCCTCCTAAAAAAAATCCCCGTCCTTTTCATCAGCGCTCTCACCGAAGCTGAAGATAAAATCAGGGCATTCTCCGCGGGCGGTGTGGATTATGTAACCAAACCCTTTGAGTCCGAAGAGGTTTACGCCCGCGTCGAAACCCACCTTCGCCTTAAGCGCCTTGTGGACGAAAGCGAAAAAAGGCATGAGGTTTTGATCCAGGAATTACCGGACCTTGTGCTGCGCTTTGATCCCAGGGGAGATCTTCTCTTTCTCTCCGAAAAAGCCTCGGAGGCCCTCGGAATCCATCCCCGTTCGTGTGTGGATCTCTCCCACAGGAATCTTAAGTTCTGCGATCCCGCAGACATATCCTGGGAAAAGGCCATTGAAACCGTTGTCCGGACGGGTAAAAGTCTTGAAACCGAATATGCCTTCCACGGAAAAGACGGCCCTGCAATCCATAACCTGAGACTGGTGCCCGAACACAATACACAGGGAAAAATCATTTCCATCCTCGCTCTCAGCCGGGATATCACAACACAGAAACACGCAGAAAAAATGCTCATTCAGGCTAAAGAAGCCGCGGAAGCCGCCGACCTTGTCAAGTCAGAGTTCCTTTCCAATATGAGCCATGAGCTGAGAACACCCCTGAATGGCATTCTGGGTGTGATGTATCTTTTACAGAACACCCATCTCGACACCGAAGATGCCAAAATCCTCCATATGGGCATTGCGGCAGCCGAACGTTTAACCCGCCTGCTCTCCGATCTCATCGATTTTGCCAGCCTTGAATCCGGAAAAATACAAATCCATCAGGATGCCTTTGAACTGAAAAGCGTCTGTGAATCCGTCATCACACTCTTTGCCCTCACTGCGATGGAAAAAGACCTTGCCCTGGATTTCTCCATGGATCCGGCAACGCCCCGAATTCTTCTGGGCGATGCCGCACGCCTTCGGCAAATCCTCTTCCATCTCATGGGCAATGCCTTAAAATTCACCACTTCAGGGAGAGTTCTTCTGGAAATAGGGCCCATAAGAACAAAGGATCCTGAAAAAGTACGTCTTCTTTTCACCATCTCCGATACGGGGGTAGGAATTCCCCTGGAACGCCTCAGACATATCTGGGACCCTTTCACCCAGGTGGATGGCTCTTCCACCCGCAGCCATGACGGAACGGGACTGGGACTTTCCCTTGTCCGACGGCTCGTGCACCGGATGGACGGTGACATCTTCATGGACAGCACCCAGGGACAGGGGACGGATGTCCATATGTGCCTGCCCTTTGCACTCCCCTGACCCGGACTTTAAAAAAAACAAAGGGTCCCAGACATGGATGGAGCCCCCGCCAGCCTGGGGGGGCGGATATCCTGTGGACAATACCAGGATCCGGACTTTTTACGGGACCATTCACCACAGGATCATACGAAAAACCACCGAATGTAAGGATACCCCCATGAATCCTCGCATACGCCTATGGGTGATCGCCTTCACCCTTTTCTGTGCAACGGCCTCGGCCAGCCTTCTCCAGGAAAATCCTGTCATCATAGGAATTGATGCGGATATCTCCACAGCAGCAGCCCAGGCCGGTGAAGCCATTTACAGGGGAGCCGCACTCGCTGTTTCCGAAATCAACGCCAGGGGCGGTTTCCTCGGCCGCCCTGCTGTGCTTGAAATACGCGATCACAGGGGCAACCCCGCCCGGGGAGTGGCAAATATGGAGGCCTTTGCCGCCATGCCCGATCTGCTGGCTGTCATCGGCGGGACCTATACCCCTGTGGTCATGGAACAGCTCCCGATCATACACCGCCACGGGATTCCCTTCCTCCTTCCCTGGGCCGCAGGCACCCGACTTGTGGAAAATGGTTATTCGCCGAATTATGTTTTCCGTGTGTCCGTTCGGGATGAGGATGCGGGGGCCTTTCTTATCAAAAAACTGTTTGAAGCAGGCTACAGACGTCCGGGACTACTCCTCGAGCAGACCGAATGGGGAAGATCCAACGAAAAATCCATCATGGCCGCTCTGAGGTCTTATGGCCTCACCCCCGCAGAAATCCAGTGGTTTTATTGGGGGGTACCGGACCTGCGGCCCCATATGGAAAAACTGGCCAATGCCCGCGCGGATGTAATCCTTCTCGTCAGCCAGAGCAACGAAGGACTTACCGCCATTAAAGCCCTGCAAAGTTTCCACCCCAGGCAACGCCTTCCCCTGATTTCCCACTGGGGCATCACCAAGGGGGAATTTCCAAGTAAAGCCGGAACCACCCTGATGGATGTCGAGCTTTTTTTTCTTCAGACCTTTTCCTTTATCGCACCCCCATTCCCGGACCGGGCTCATCATCTTTTTGATCTGTATCGCCAGAAATTCCCAGAGATCAAGACCCCTGAAGATATCCCCGTCCCTGCGGGCACAGCCCACGCCTATGATCTTGTCCATCTGCTGGCAAAGGCCGTTGCAAAGGTGGGCGCACTGGAACGCTCCGCTGTGCGGGATGCCCTGGAAAACCTGGATCATCACGGTGGCGTAATCCGCAACTACCGACCGCCCTTCACACGAGAAAGGCATGATGCTTTGGGCAAAGAAGATTTCCATATTGCCTGTTTTTCAGAAAAAGGAGTCATCCGCCCCTGTTTTATAAGACCCAAAGACTAAGAAAATCCGCCACCCCGTCTGGAGGGCCCATGTCTCTGTCCAACCCTCAGCATCCACCCCGTTTCACCTCTTACATCCTCTGGCGTGTGGTTCCTCCCACACTGGGGGCCATGCTCCTTGTCAGCCTCTTTGCCCTCTGGATGGCTCAGTCCATCATCCTGGCTTCCGTGCATAAGCGCCTGGACCAGGTCGCAGACGGACAACAACGCCTTGTGATGGACAGAATTGAAAACATCCAGAAACAGGTCCAGACTTTGGCGTCCAACGATCTCATCGTCAACAGCCTCATGCATACCATGGAGCGGGAACGCCACCTCCCCCTCTTTTTTCAGTCTCTGAATCTTTCCGGAATTCCATCGGAACGCATCGCCCTTGCAGATTTTATGGGTCGTGAAATCATCACAAACCACCCCCCCCTTCAGGACCCCCTGCCCCAGCCCATTCTTCTGGAACTTACGGAAAAACGAACCGTCATGACCCTCTCCTCCGCAGGACTCTTTGTGGCGGTTCCCATTGTGGTGCAGGGGTTTCACGAAGGCGCCATCCTCCTGACCCTCCCCCTTGACGACATTCCGAAGCTTAAAGGCCTGGACAGAACGGACATGGACATGGCCTTTCTGGATGACCGGGGGCATATTCTCCTTGCCAATGCAGGGTATCAGAAACGTTTTGGCGACAAAAAACCCGACAAGGCCCCAGACTGGGTCTTCATGAGGCGACAACTCTCCCCGCTCCCCAAAGTGGAGCTCATTGTGGGCCAGGATCGCAGCGAAGTCATGGTTCCCGTACGCAGGCTGGGGGCCTATCTTCTCACCACAAACCTCGCAGGCATCCTCGCCCTGGTCATTGCCGTCATGACGGCAACGCGCATGGCTGTAAGCGGTATCAATCACCTCACCACCACGGTGCACAATATCGTAGGCCACAGGGATCTCAGCCTGCGCATCCCGCTCCAGGGGCCCCTTGAATTGCAAAACCTTGCATCCGCCTTTAACAAAACCCTGGAAACCCTTCAGAAGACAACCACATCCATCGAAGCTCTGGAGCAGAGCAGAGAACAGTTTGAGCTTGCGGTGAAAGGCTCCAATGACGGCATCTGGGACTGGGATCTTCGTCAGAATACCCTCTATCTTTCTCCCAAATGGAAAGAACAGCTCGGATATGATGACGGGGAACTTGAAAACAGCTTTCAGACCTTCCAGAATCTGGTGCATCCCGAAGACAGGGAAAAAACCTTTTCATATGTGGACAGGTATCTCAGTGGGGAAATCCAGAACCACCAGACGGAGTTCCGCATGCAGCATAAAAACGGCTCGTGGCGCTGGATTCTTGCGCGCGGCGTATCCATCCAGGACTCTTCCGGCGTGCCTTACAGGATGGCGGGTTCCCACACGGATATCACCGCACGCAAGGAAGCCGAAGCCCTTCTCCAGAAAACCAACCTTGAACTGGAAACGGCCCGGACCAGGGCGGAGGCGGCCAATAAGGCAAAAAGTCTTTTTCTGGCCAATATGAGCCATGAAATCCGTACCCCCATGAATGCCATTCTGGGCTTTGCTCAGGTTCTGGAGAAAGACCCCGCCCTTTCGACCAAGCAGGCTGAACATGTGCAGATCATTATCCGCAGCGGAGAGCACCTGCTGCGCCTCATCAACGACATCCTGGATATGTCCAAGATCGAGGCCGGTCATATCCGCTTTGACAATAAAAATTTTTCCCTGCATGAGCTCCTTGATGACCTGGATATCCTCTTTCTCAACCGCGCCAGAACAAAGGGACTCCGCTTTCTCCTTGAAAGGGATGAGGATATCCCATCCCATGTGAACACGGATCAGGAAAAACTGCGTCAGATTCTGATCAATCTTCTGGGGAACGCTATCAAATTTACGACAACGGGCGGTGTTGTCTTGCGGGTGCGCACGGATGAAAAAAAAGATGTTCTGGGGCAGGAATGGGTCCAGCTCGTTTTTGAAATTGAGGATACAGGCATCGGCATTCCCGAAGAAGAGGGCGCAAAGCTCTTTGAGGCCTTCCATCAGACAAATTCAGGAGCCAAAGCCGGGGGAACAGGTCTTGGGCTTACCATCAGCAGAAAATTTGCCGAACTGATGGGAGGGAGCATCACTTTCACAAGCAAAGTCGGGTATGGCTCCTGCTTCCGGTTTGAGGTTCCCCTTCAGACCACAGAGGACGCCCCGGCATCTATCCGAAAAGAGATGTCTGCCCTATTAATCCTTGCCCCGCATGTGAAACCCGTACGGATTCTTGTGGTAGATGATATGGCGGATAACCGTTACCTGCTCGCCGCCCTTCTCGAACCCGCAGGCTTTGAAGTCATGCAGGCTGAAAACGGGCTGGAAGCAATGAAAATTTTTGCCAGCTGGCACCCCCATGCCGTACTGATGGACATGCGTATGCCTCTGATGGATGGGTATGAGGCGACCCGCCGGATAAAAGCCATCCCTTCCGGGCACTCCGCTTTCTTCATCGCTGTAACGGCCACAGCCTTTGAGGATGAGCGGGCAGAGGTCATGGCTACGGGAGTGGATGCCTATCTGAGAAAACCTTTTCAGACATCTGAACTTTTTGAAATCCTGAAAAAAGGGCTTGGCCTGGAATATATTGAAACAGACAGGCTTCCATCAAAAACAGTCCCCCTGCCCGACCCCTTCCCCCCCGCTTCCCTGCCCAATCTCTGCCTGGAAACCCTTGATGCTCTGGACGAAGCCATCCACAACGGAGATATCGCCCGCATTGCCGCTTTGACGGACCTCATGGAAAAAGAGGATAAAACGGCTGCCCAGACCCTGCGTCAACTGGCCAAAGCCTATGACTATGAAAAAATGCTGGCATGGCTCACGGAAATCCGAAAGTCAGGATCTTGCCATGCACAGACAACATCCTGAAGAAAGGAGAAAAGATCATTTATGACCCGCCCTCCTCTGGCAGGAGAGAGGCCCGTACAAGCAGGAACATTCTCCCCCCTTCTGCTTGACTCAGGCGGAAAAGGCAGTGTAGATAAGAACATTCTGACCCCATGTCGGGCTTAAAAACATCTTAAAAAAACATTTTGGTAACGGAGAGTTCTCATGAAAAACGTTTTTTATGTTGCTTTGATCGCATCCGCACTCATGCTGACCGCCTGTACGGCAGAAAAAACCACACCGGAAAGCGCTGTTCAGAACTACACCAAAAATCAGATCCTCCTGCCCGAAGGCCTGAAAGCCGACAACTCCGGTCTCACCTTCACCCTCATTGAAACCATTGATAACACCGCACTGGTGGAAGTCAGCGGCGTCATCGCCGTGGAAGGTCAGATTCAGGCCGTGAAAAACGCCAAGGGTCAGTGGGAAGTGAAATAAGTACCTTGGGAGAAGACGGCCTTAGAAAAGCCGTCTTCTCCTCCAGAATACATCATCAAAAAAATACCGAAACCTCTTCCCTTCCTTTCTGACCCGCTCCTATAGCAGGGGCAAAACCCTGCCGGAAAAACATAAAAAAACCTTCTCTTCCTCCATAAGCAGCACCACTTCTTGTTCATGATTTCCCTGCAGCTCCGCATAAAGCCCGCGCAGGGACTTGAGATCCACTGTTTCCAGTATCCTTTTCAGGATCTCCGCCCTTTCCAGAACCTCCCCGTCCTCCCGTCCTTTCAGAGCAAGGCTCACAGCCCGCTCCTGTTGCCTGCGCATTTCCGTGATCAGGCAATGCCGGGAAAGATCCAGTTTCCATTTTTGAATCCCCATACGTCTCCTTTTTTCCCTTGCCCGCTTTGACTGCGGTCAAAAACCCCGCCACTCCACCAACTTGTCATGGGTGGCAAAATACGCTAGGCTCAACCGATCTTTATTTCACATCCGGGTTTTGCATCCGGAGCAACTTCTCACCCACAAAGACCGCCTGCTTCGCTTTGGCGCGGAACTGATTTTTGCCATCTGCGAAGCCAGAGAGGTGGAAGTGGTCATCCTTAATCAGGGAGAAGATACAAGCTTTGAAGAAGATCTTGCCCGGGACGTTCTGGAAATCATCACCGTTTTTTCCGCAAGGCTCTATGGCAGCAGATCCCGGAAGAACAAAAAGCTTCTCGAAAACCTGAAAAAGGCTGTGGAGTAAGCCATGCGCATTGCCCATAAGATTGCCCTTGATCCCAACAATGTCCAGGAAAACTACTTTGCCCGCGCTGCGGGTACGGCCCGTTTTGCCTACAACTGGGCTTTGGATCAGTGGAGCAAACAGCCCTCAATCTGAAAAACCTTGCAGTTCACAGTACGGCGAGTTCCGCCGGATCTTAAAGCCTGTGGAGAGGAAGGCTCTGGCCTTTGCCGCAAGGCAGGGGTGAAACCAGCCTCAGGGAAGCAGGAAGTCAGCGCCAAAGCTACCTATGGGTAGATTTGGGTAGGTCTGGCAGAACGGCATGAGATCTGTCAAAAACAGATGTTGACAGAAAAAAGGGGTTTTGCCATATCTTGAATCCATATGCATTCATGCTCGGCCTGCCGGATGGGAAATCCTGAACTCCCTTCCTGCGGGCAGGTCCCGGTCCCATGGGGAAGAAAAAGCCTTTGGGAAAACCGAACGGATATCCGGCGCACCCCCCCATGACCGCACCTTAAATAAGGCAGGTCTGGGCCCCGCATCCGAAAAACCCTTCACCCGTGGGGAGACTTCATGTTCCGTCGCTCTTTTTTTCTCCTTCTCCTGTCCGCCCTTTTCCTTGTCCCTTTCCAACCTTCCCAGGCCCTCGCCACTTCCCGGGACTGCTGGGAAGCCTGTGCGCCCACCATGGAAGAAGCACGGGAAGCCCTCGCTTCCCAGATTTTTGTCCATGTGCACAGCGATGCCCACATCCGACAGAGTAAACAGGAAAAGGATAAAGGCATCTCCTTTCTTTCCGGATGGTTCTCCTCCTCAGAGATTCATGCGGAAGCCAGCTTTGAATCCAGACAGCAGGTCAACATGACCCTGGTCAATGCACGGGTGATCCAACAGAGAGAAACCGCTGAAGGGGCCTGCCTTGAGGTCTGCCGCAGGGATCTTGTGCAGTATGCCGACGGCCTCCTGGAAAAAACCCGACACTATAGACCCCAGAATCTGCCCGGATCGGAACGGGAGAAAAAACAGACCCTGAATGCCTGGATCGGAGATATCGAAACCGCCAAGAATCTCGCCACCGTCTTCAGCCAGGATCTCAAGGAGAAGGATGTCCAGAAAAGACTCATCGCCCAGGAAAAGGAGCTAAAGGATCTCAGCGCAGAAATATTCGAGCAGTCCCTCTCCATCCAGACCCCCATCCGCGATGCTGCCCTCATCCTTAACGGCAAATCCGCCAATCCCGGAGAGAAAATTTTTCTGCCCGAAGGCATGCACACCTATGTTCTCACCGCCGCTGGATACTGTGAAACACGGGGCAGCATTCTCCTGAATGCCGGCGAAGACAAACGGGTACACCTGCATCCAGAGCCCTTTCCCACCCTTACCGTCACATCCAACCAACCCGACGCCTCCCTTGAAATTGCAGGCGTTCCCTGGGCGCTGGGCCAGGAAAAAACCATTGAGCGTTGTGAAGGTAACCTTTCTTACACCGTGCGCTATGCAGGAGAGAGCAAAAGCGGATCCATCCCCCTGAAACCAGGCCTCAAGGCCCAGGAGAAGGCCTATCTTTTCAGCGACCAGGATATGCAAAGGCTCCAGGATATGGCTTCGGTCTTTACCAAAAAAAGCGCCTTTGAACTGGGCTACGCCTTTTCCATGGCCGGTTCTGAATTCAAGGATCTCCACAACATCCACAAGCTTTCCCTGGCCTGGTACAAGAATTTCCGATTCCTGAGACTGGGCTTTGGGGCCGCCTACGGAAGGGGGGAAGCCACGGAAGACTCCGTCACCATGGATGGCTATCTCAGCCTTGTCTTTCAGCTTTCGGAAATCGGAGGCCGGGAAAGGCCCCTGCACTTTTTCGGACTTTTCCCGGTGATTCCCTTTGCAGGTCTGGATGCGGGCGTGGCCTATCACGATATCCACGATAAAAAGACAGGAAGAAGCAGAGATCGCTTTCCGACCACAACCTCTTCTGAAAAAAGTGATTTTGTGAGGGACAGGGGGCTGCTGAGAGCTCTGGGAGGGCTTCAGATTCCTGTCAACTCCCATGTGGGTCTGAAATGCTTTTATGCAAAAAACTTCTATATGGAAGAAGCCTCCGAATTCGGCGCGGCCCTGGTCTTAAACTTTTAGCACCGCTTGTGGCCCGGTCATGGCCGGGCCACAAGCATCCCCTCCAAAGGCTCTCTCCGCCTTCATCCTCTTTTTTGCGCCAGAGCCTCTTCGTAAAGGGCCAAAGTTTTTTCACACATGACTTCGGTTGTAAACCGGGTCTTTACCCGCATACGCCCCGCCTCACCCATTCTTTTCCTTTGTTCCGGATTTTCAAGGAGGATACGGAGCTTCGTCCCCAGATCCTCCCCATCTTCCGGTGCAAAAAAAAGCCCGGTCACACCGGCTTCCACAATCTCCAGGCTGCCCCCATGGGCTGAGGCCAGAACAGGTTTTCCCATCATACCGGCTTCCGCCAGGATGCGGCCAAAGGATTCGGGCTTGCGGGAAGGCGAAACAAGCAGGTCAGAGGCCGCAAGCAACTCAGGCATATCCTTTCTGTAGCCCGCAAAGATCACCCGGTCTCCCAGAGGGCGCGCAAGGCTTTTCAGCTCCTTTGCATATTCGGGATTTTCCGCAGGATCTCCCACCAGAACAAGTTTCCAGCAAAGATCCCCAAGCCCTTTGAGGGCATGGAGCAGGAGATCCTGGGCTTTGAGACGGGAAAAACGGCCAGGCATGAGGATGAGGGCCGTTTTCTCATCACATCCCCAATCCCTCCGAAGCCTTTCCCTCACATCCGACCCCACCCTATCCGGATCAAATCGCCGACTGTCAGCCCCCCTCGAGATGCAGACCAAACGGGAAGGATCCATGGGATAATTGTTCAGAATATGGGCCTCGATGCTCTCAGAAACCGCAATCACCCGCTCACCCCGGGTCATGATGGCGCTGTAGGCATTGACGGAGTAAACTCCATGAAAGGTGGTCACAAGGAGGGGCCGCCTGGATAAAGGCAGGCTTTTCCAGGCAAGGTATCCCGCCCAGGCAGGCACCCTGGAACGCAGATGCAGAACATCCGCTGCCCCCACAAGCCTTCTCAGCTTTCCCAGATGAAAAAGCGGACGCGGTGATTTTTCTCCGATAAAGGGCAGGGTCACATGAATACTGCCTCCGGCCTCAAGGTCTTCCACCATACGGCCTCCCCTTGAAACCACCAGGGAACCATGCCCCCTTGCCGCAAGAAAATTGCCCAACTCCAGGGTGCCCTGCTCGACACCTCCGGTTTCAAGATCCGGAAGCATCTGGATGACTGTCAGTCTTTTTTCCACCATCGTTTCACGGCCTCCTCAGCCGCCCGTCCGGCCTCATCCAACACCGCCGCCCCTTTTTCCGGTCTTTCTCCCGGATAGGCGATCCATCCCTTCCCATGAAGCAGGTCAAGACTCCGTTGAAATTTATTGTCTTCCCTTTTCCAGCGAACCGGCAGCACCCCCACCCGGCATCCCGCAGCCAGGGCCTCGTAAATCATGGACATGCTGTCTCCCGTAATCCAGGCCTCACTGCTTCTGGCATAGGCGTTTTCCACCCAGCCCCTGGGCGTGCGGGAAAACGGGATAAAAAGAATTTCAGGTCTTGCCTTACAGATTCTTTCCAGCATCACCTCCGTACTTTCCGGCGTTCTTGGTGAAGAACTCACTTCCCAACGCATCCGGGGGTTCGCGTTGAAAAGGGCGCAAAGGGCATCTTCCAGAGCTTTCTCATCCCAGACATGGCTGGAAGGATCCAGGCCGCCCACAAGAACCAGCCCATAATTTTCCTTACGCCCCTCACCGGAAACCAACCTGCACGGAGGCCCCAGGGTGAGAAGGGTGCGCGCATCGGGCTTTCTGCCATCATGGGTGGGGGAAAGGGTGAGATCCACCCGGCTCCGCACCCAGGCATCGGGCGTCATGCACACCAGGGTCCTGGCCCCGTAGTGTTTTCCGAAAACAAGCAAAGCCCCATGGGTATGGCTGCCTGCGGCCATCACCAGATCCGGAATGAAGCCTTTTTCCCCCCAGCCCCAGCTTTTCAGGATCCGCGAGGTGAAAAAAGGAAAGCAATCCGCTCCCAGGGCCTGCACCCGTGAAAAAACGGCAAAGACCCTACCCTCAGGAGGGCGGAACCACCGGGTTTCCACCAGAGTCAGACGGCCAAAGGCTTCGGCCATGGCCAGGGTCTGCTTCTCATGGCCGGGACGCCCGTCTCCGATGCACAGAATTCGAAGGGGATGGGGTATCATGATTTCTTCCTCGGATAAAAAACGATGGGAGCAGGCCTTTTCTTCGGCCCCTGGTCAGGAAAAAAAGGGGGACAGACGACTTTCCAGCCAGGAGTGAAACGCCTCCCTATCTCCAAAAACCAGCTCCACATCCCGTACCCGCAGGGGAAGGGGCCAGCATTCCGGATTGGGAAGCTTCACCGCATCCTTGGCTGTGGTGACCAGAGCCTGGGCTCCCAGGGTCCGGGCCTTGGCCACCAGTTGCCGGATATCGCGGGATGTGTAGGCGTGGTGATCGTCAAAAATCTCCGTATGGAGGACAATCCAGCCGGAGGCTTCAAGGCTCTGGGCAAACCCTCGGCCATCGGCAATCCCCGCGAAGGCCAGAACCCGCTCCCCTGTCACCTCCTCTGCCAGCGCCCCTTTCCCCGGCCAGGCCACCTGGCGGTGTGAAGTCGGAAAAACCGGCAGGCCAGATCCTTCCCTGAACTCCGTCAAAACGCGGGGATCCATCCCTCCCTTCTCCCCACAGTGGGTCAGCACCAGGGCATGGGCGCGTCTCAGGGCCTGGGGTCTTTCCCGTAAACTTCCCCTGGGAAGGAGGCGGCCATTGCCCAGGGGCGCCCTTGCATCGAGCAGCACAAGATCAAGATCCCGGTAAAGTTTTCTGTGCTGAAACCCATCGTCCAGAATCAGCACCTCGGCCCCTTCTTCCATGGCCCGCAGTCCGCTTGCATAGCGGTTTGCTCCCACGTAAACCGCAGCGCGACAGGTTTTTGCCAACAAAACGGGCTCATCTCCTGCTTCCGCAGCACAAAGAAAAATCTCCTCGCCATCGGAAACCCGGCCCCCCTCTTTCTCCAGCCTGCCCCCATACCCCCGGCTCAGGATGGCCGCACGCAGGCCCTTTTCCTCCAGGAAACGGGCAAGGAAACGCACCATGGGGGTTTTACCGGTTCCACCCACCACAAGGTTACCCACGGAGATGACGGGCAGAGGCAGACGCATGCACGCCCCTTCCCCATCCAGCCGCCGATTCCTGTAATCAACCCCCCGGGCATACAGACTTTCCAGGAAAGATAAAAAACGATCTTTTGCATCCCTGTCCACCCCGGATCGCCGAAGCCTCGCCGCAAACCGCCTTTTCAGCATGCCCTCTCCAGTCTTTTCCCGATCCAGTCCACAATAACGGAAACAACCCCCCGGCCTTCCAGCACAAAACGCCTGCCTGCTCTGCCTGCCTCCCGGCCTTCCAGGGGATGATCCATCCAGAACAGAAGCCTTTCTCGCATTTCATCCGCATCCTTCACGCCAAATCCTCCGCCTGCGGCGCACAGCCCCTGCCAACTTTCCTCAAAATCTTCCCGGTGGGGGCCCATCAGTACGGGAACCTCCGCCATGGCGGGTTCCAGAGGATTGTGCCCCCGCAGGGGAACAAAACTTCCTCCCACCAGGGCGCCATGGCCCAAAGCATACAGATCGTTCAGGATTCCCATGCGATCCAGAATGACAAGGGAAGCCTCACTGGGCGGATTCCGGGAAAAAATCCAAGGTTCAAGGCCCAAACTCCTGAACCGCGTTTCAAATTCAGGGCTTTTTTCCGGATGCCGCGGAACCACAAGGGTCAATAGATTCCGCCCTTCCATGCAGGGATGGGAAAGCACTTTCGCCACAAAGGGTTCTTCTCCGGGGTGCAGACTTCCGCAGATCCAGATGAAAGCAGGCCTGCGCCGCAAAATCCAGGCACGCACATCCTCCAGATCCGGGTTCAGGGGATCGGGCATGGCGCGGTCATGCTTCAGGTTGCCCCAGGGCAGAAGACGCTCCCTCCCAACCCCCAGGCGCTGCAGGCGAAGCCCATCCTCAGGACTCTGGGGAACGATGGCTTCAAAACGGGTCATGGCCGGTCCCATGAGGAGGGAAAGCCTCGCATAGCCTTTCAGACTTTTATCGGAAATTCTCGCATTAACCCAGAGGGCGGGAATCTTTCTTCTGCTGAGGGCGTGCATGAAATACGGCCACAGGTCCGTTTCCACGAGAACAAAGAGATCCGGAGCCAGGGCGTCCAGCATCCTGTGTACGGCCAGGGGATGGTCCAGGGGAAAATAATGGATCGCCGCCACCCGGTTTTTGAGGTGTTTCTGCGCAGCCTCCATGCCGCTTCGGGTGGCGGCTGTGCAGACCAGGCGGATGTCCGGCCTTTTTTCACGCAAGGCTTCCACAAGGGGCAGGGCAGAAAGCATTTCACCAAGAGAAAGGGCGTGTATCCAGATGCAGGGTCTTGTGTCTTTCTGGGTCAAAGGCCCCACATCAGGCCAGAAACGCGCCCGGAAACGATGGGGTAAAGCCCGGAAAAGGGACATCACCAGGACCAGCGGCAGAAAAAGGAGAAACAGGAAACGAAGCATTTCTGCATACAGGGCCAGTCCCGCCCATGCCAGCGCCATGGAAAATCTGTTTTTTGTCATCCTGCTCCCACGTCCTTAGGATGCAATGGGTAAGAATCCCGCCTTTCCTGCACCTGCTTTGCCCTCACTCCACCCCGAGAAGGCCGTAAACTCCGAGGGCGCCAAAGAAAAGGTTGGGCATCCAGGCGGCAAAAACCGGAGGCAGGATACCGCCGTATCCCAAAGACAGGCTGAAGCTGTAGCATATCCAGTATAAAAAGGCGACGCCCATCCCATAGCCCATGCCCACCGCCATGTTTTTTTTCATGGAAGGCCGCAGGGCAATACTCACCGCCAGCATGGAAAGCACAAAGGCGGCAAAGGGAAAGGCCGTTTTACCGAAAAGATCCACCCGGTAACGGCTGGTGTCATAGCCTTCCCCCTGAATCTTTCCGATATAGCGCCACAAAGCGCGGATTCCCATTTCCTCGGCTCCCCTGCGGGTTCGCTCAAAATCCGAGGCCTGCAACCCCACCTTCAGCATCCACTGGGGATGAAAGCGGCTGGTGAAGGCTCCGGTTTTCTCATCCAGATCCTGGATCACCACCGCTTCCAGCATCCAGCCTTCAGGCACAAAAATCCCGCTTTGGGCCAGAATGCGGCGCCTGGGGAGAAAGGTATCCCTTCCTGTCTCGAGAAGATGCACGCCTTCCATGCGCTCATTTTCCACATCCACCTCCCGGATGTGGATAAAGAAGGTATCCTGGCGAATTCGGATATTTTCCCTGCGGTTTGCACTCACCGCACTGGGATACAACTCTTCGTAGCGGATCGTGTTCACCCGCGCAGCGGCAGAGGGCGCGATCATTTCCACCACAAAGAGTCCGAGAAGACAAACACAGGCCGCAACCAGCATCACAGGCCGCAGCAGCACCCCAGGTCCGATGCCGCCGCCTTTGAGGGCTGTGAGCTCATTGGAGCGGTTCACCATTCCAAGGGCTGTGAGAATGCTCAGAAGAAGGCAAAGGGGCAGAAGCTGAACGAGTTCCCTCGGCAGCCGGAAAAGCACATAGACCAAGGCCCTTTTCATGGGAAGGCCCACGGCAAAAAATTTATCTGCATTGCTCAGGTAGTCCACCACGAGAAAGACCACGGCCACAAGCAAGAGGATCATGGCAAAAAAACGGAAAATCTCACCGGCAATGTAGCGATCCAGACGGCTCATCTTTTCCATCCCCTCTGTCGGCCCGCCCACAGGGTCCGGGGCATCAGGGGTTTTTCCGCCGCAACCCGGCTAAGAAGCCAGAATCCCGCCACCGTCGTCACCCCATTGGGCGTCCACATGGCAAGCCCTGGGGGATAGACCCCGCTCTCCCCAAAAGACCAGCCCATGGTGAGGAGCATGTAATACATGAGAAAATACAAAAGCCCATTGCCGATGCCCGAAGCCCGCCGCCTTTCCAGGGTGTTCACGCCCAGGGGAAAGGCCAGAAGTCCCAGGGCCAGACAGGCCGCAGGCAGAGAGAATTTTTCGTGAAACTTCATTACCGCCGCATTATACGATTTGGAGTTTTCCGGAAGGGTGCGGATGTAGGCCCGAAGTTCGTTGAACCCCATCTCTTCCTTGTCCTTGCTCTTCCGCGCCAGGGCAAGGCCCTTTTCTCTGGAAAGATCCAGGGTCAGTTCATAGTTTTCAAAGGAGATGGCATGCACTTCCGTATTTTCCGCACCACTGCCCCGTAAAATCATGCCTTGAGAAAGCTGAAGCCTTGCAAGCCCTGCGGCGGCGTCCATGTGGAGACGGCCCTCGGGAGCCAGAACCGTTCCCATGCCCCCCTCCCTGAAATCTTCAACAAAAATATCCTTGAGCTTACCGCTGTTGCGATCCATTTCCCCCACATACAGGGTGACACCGGAAAACATATCGTTGAAAACCATGGGTTTCAGCGCCATGTCCCCATGCTGGAGCGCCAGTTCCGTAATCACCCGCCTGGACTCCAGTTTCCCCCAGGGCAGGCCGTACAGGGTCATGAGGGCGGTCAGAAAGGCCGCAAGGAGACAAAAGGCCGCCACAGGCGGTAAAAGACGCCAGATGCTGTACCCCCCCGCTTTCAGGGCAAGAATTTCCCTGTCTCCGGACAGGCGCAGGAAGGTCACAAGCACGGTGACCATCACAGCCATGGGAATGGTGAACTGCAGAAAAAAAGGGGCTGCGCAGGCCATGAGCCAGCCCACAGACCCCAGCCCAATGCGGTAATTCACCACAAGATCCGCTATTTCCAGCACCTGGGTGATGAGAAACAAGAAGGTGAAAAACACGATGTTCAGTGTAAAGGGAAAAAGCATCTGGGAAAACAGATAGCGGTCTATCCTGTGCATGGGCCTCTCCCTTTTTCTGAGGTTCGCACGAACCTGAAAAACCATAGGCCGACCTGACACTCCGATCTCCTCCCCATTTGCCCCCTGGCATTCCGGCAGAAGGAAGCCATCCCCATTCCGGGGTCCATTTCCATCAGGGTTCTTCCGCCTGGGGTTCGGCGCATCCGCTGGCAGAATTTTCTTAACGGATTTCAGGCCCGCGCACAAGGCCAGCCTGGGTACGGTCCTCGATTTTCGGGGCCAGCCCCCTTCCATTCAAAAAAACAATGTTCAAAACATGGAATTGACAAACAGGAAAAATACGTGTTGTATAGGCAGAAACAAGGTACCCAAAAATCATCAGCGGAGACCCCCTATGCCCGCCCATTCTCCTTCCATTTCCCGAAAAGAACGGGAATTCATGCAACGTCGCGAATCCATCCTGAACACGGCGCTGACCCTGTTTGCGGAAAAGGGTTTTCATAAGGTTTCCATGAGCGAGATCGCCAAGGATTCGGAATTTTCCGTAGGATCCCTATACAACTTCTTTCCCAACAAAGAAGCCCTTTACAAAGCCATGATCCTTGAAAAAACCGGCGGCATCTGCCGTCAGCTGGACAAGGTCATGCGGTATGACTGCGATGATCTCAGCAAGATATGCCGGTGGGTGGTCAGAAAAGTGGAATTGTACAGGGAAAACATCGGCATTTTCCGCCTTTTCTTTTCAGAAACCATGGGCATCAATGCCATTGTCCGGGCGCAGATATCCACCATTCTCAAAGAAAAGCAGCAAAAACTCCGGGAAGACCTCGCCACCCTCTTTGCTTCAGCCATGGAAAAGGAGCTGCTGCCCCCCATGGGCGAACCCATGGTGCTGGCAACCGCCCTGGACGGCATCTGCAATGCCCTGCTCAGCGCAGAGGAGGAAAGCGGCTTTCAGAACCCCGTGGATGCCCACACCATCTTAAAAATCTTTTTTGCCAACATCCCCCTCCCCCCGGAGATCCGGCAGGGAAAGGCATCATCCTCCCCACGCATCCGTGCGGACCGCACACGTTCCGCATCCGCGTCCTCTCTCACCGGCTGATGTGCTTTTCTTTCCTCAGTTTCCCGCAAAAAAGTGGGTTAACTCCCGGCTCTTAAAAAAAAGCCTCCCCATGGAAGTACCTCCACCGAAGGGCAAGAGGGGTTTTACGGGTATTCATTGTCGGAGTTTTCATGTCTTTGCAGGAAGTCTATCCCAAAATCCGGCCTGCCATCTTTGCCTTGGTTCCCAAATACACCCACCCCAGCCACAAAGGTGGGCTCCCCCCTGTGCTGGGAACGGGTTTTTTTGTCCGCGAAGATGGCCTTGCCATGACCAATGCCCATGTCATTGAAGCCTTCCGAGAAGTTTTCCGCCCAGAGGATGCTCCGGAAAAGGACTGGCCGGTCCAGGGACTTTTTTTTGTGCGCAAGGATGAAGAGATCCTCGCCATGCGGGTGGATGTCCTGGCTGTCATCGGTTTGGGATCCTTTCTCATGAATTTTCCCGGCAGATCTTCTGCTCCGGACGTCGGACTTGTGCAGATGGATGTGTCTTCCGTACCCTTTTTATCCTTAAACCCCCAAACCGAACTGCAAGAGGGGATGGAGGTGGCCACCGCAGGCTTTCCATCGGGAAGAAGGGCTCTGGAAAGCCCCGGCGGTCTTCAGCTCGGTCCTACCCTGCAAAGGGGCATTGTCAGCGCCCTTCTACCCTTTCCGGGTCCCAGACCCCAGGCCTTTTCCGTCAATATCATGACCCATGGTGGTGCCAGCGGGTCACCGGTTTTTGATCCCAGAAACGGAAGCCTTCTGGGAATTCTCTTCTCCAGCCTCCAGGATGTGGGAAGCCTGGACCAGGGCAGGGATACCTATGCCATGCCCACCACCATCACCTATGCCCTGCCTTCCTCCTATCTCCTGCGGGTGATGGAAATGGCTCCTTCTGTCCTCCGCTCCACGCCCTCCTTCGACCAGCGCATTACCGGAATAAAAACATAAGCCTTCTTTCAAGCCCTTCCTTCTCCATTCCCCTCCGCCCCAGTGCAAAAAAAAAGCCCCTGTCAGCACAGGGACGTGCTGGCAGGGGCCGCAAGAGAGGGTCAGATTCTTTTAAAAAAAAGACCTTTTTCCCTGTTTTTCAGAGGTGATCCGGGCTTGGAAGGCCGCTTTCTTCCGCAGGAACCCTGCGCACCCAGAAAACCGCGCCAACCCCGAGAATCAGAATGCCCGCAAGCAGTCCCGCCCCCACACTGCCGGTGAAGCCCATGACAAGATATCCCAGGGCCGCAACGCCAGCGGTGAGCAGGGCATAGGGCAGCTGGGTCATCACATGGTCCATATGATGGCAGGACGCGCCTGTGGAACTCAGTATGGTGGTATCGGAAATGGGAGAGCAATGATCCCCCAGAACCGCACCTGCAAGCACGGCCGCAAGGATGGGTAAAAGCAGTTCGGGTGCAACCCTTGCCGCAATATCTCCGGCAATGGGAAGCATGATGCCAAAGGTACCCCAGCTGGTTCCCGTGGCAAAGGCCATGGCCCCTGAGATCAGAAACACAAGAACGGGAATCAGGGCCACGGGAATGGCACCATCCATAAGACCTGCAAGGTAAGTTCCCGTCTGCACGGCCTTGATGATCACAATGATGGTCCAGGCAAAGAGCAGAATCCAGATGGCAGGCAGCATGGCCCGGGTACCGCTTAAAACGGCTTCCCCATAGACCCGCGCCGGATGACCCGCCATGCACATGCGGCCAAAGGTAAGGGCCAGACCGGCCAGACCGCCATACAGGAGGGATTTTGCCACATCCGTATTTTCAAAGGCGCCAAGCAGGGAAAAAGGCGCATCCTCCAGGGCCTGGGCGCCTGTCCAGATCATGGCCGCTGTGGTAGCAATGATGAGCACAAGGATGGGCTGAATGAGGTCCTGCACAGACCCTTTGCCCCCATCGTCCACAGACTCTATGTTTCCTGCAATGGGAGGTCGTTTCGGGTCATAGAGCTGCCCCTCTGCGGCCCTTTCCTCATGCACCCGCATCGCTCCGAAATCACGGCCTGTCCAGGCAATGAAAAAAACCAGCATGATGGAGAAAATGGCATAATAATTCATGGGGATCATGGCTATGAAAGCGCCAAGGGGGGTATGGGGAACCACAAAGGCATGGGCTGTGAATACCCCGCCGATGAGGGCGATGATATAGGCTCCCCAGCTGGACACCGGAGAAATGACACAGATGGGCGCTGCGGTGGAATCCAGCAGGTAGGCGAGCTTGGCCCTGGACACACCATGGCGGTCTGTCACAGGCCTCGATATGGAACCCACGGCAAGGCTGTTGAAATAATCGTCAATGAAAATAAAAACCCCAAGGGCCGCGGTGAGAATACGGGCTCCCCTTCTGGATCCCACCCGTGCCATGGCCCACTCTCCAAAGGCGCGGCTGCCGCCGGAAAGGGCAATGGCACGGGTCATGATACCCAGAAGAATGAGAAAAAGGATAATGAACACATTCCAGGTATTCAGCGCATCGTCTTCCCATACCAGAGAAAGGATGGTGCTTCCCAGGTAGGTCAGGGTGGCGATGGGAGAAAAGCCGCAGAGCATAAAAGCTCCCACCCCAATCCCAAGCCCGAGGGAAATCAGCACCCTGCGGGTCAGTACGGCCAGTACGATGGCAATGACCGGAGGCAGAAGGGACCATGCCGATGTTTCATAGCTCAGAAGTTCCATAAGTTTAACCTACGAAGCCGCCCCACAGCGGCCCCGTCCTTTCCGTCAGAGAAGTCGGGATGGAAATATGATCCGTTCATAAGAAAAATCCGCCCAAACCGGGGCCGCGCCCTCTGGAGGCCGGACGCGGCCCTCGGTTTTTTTAAACACATCCTTACATATCCGCTCTTTCGCCCCCAATGCTCAGGCGACTTTCAGTTTTCTTTCCAATCGTGCAAGGAGCTGGGAAATGATGAAGGTGAGAAAAAGATAAATAAGAGCCGCCCCCACGAGAAACTGCACATAATCGTAGTAACGCGCTCCCATCACCCTGGCCGAATACATGAGCTCCCCAGCCCCGATAACGGAAACCAGGGAAGAATCCTTAAGCAGGATGATCACCTCATTGCCAAGGGGCGGAATGATTTTCCGGAAAGCCTGGGGCAAAATAATATACCGCATGGCCTGGCTGTGGGTCATGCCCAGAGACCGCGCCGCTTCCATCTGCCCCCTGGCAACGCCCTCAATGCCCGAACGCACGATTTCCGCCACATAGGCCCCGGAGTTAAAGCCCAGGGCGATCACCCCAGCGGCCAGAGGATCCGGCGTCATGCTGTTTCCGGTGAGCGCCATGTAAAGCTGGGGCACCCCGAAATACACGAAAAAAATCTGCAAAAGCATGGGGGTTCCACGCAGCACATAGACATAAACGCCGCTGATACTCCGGAAAATCCGATTATGGGAAACCCGGCCTATCCCGGCGATGCAGCCCAGCAGAAATCCCAGCAGAACGGCCCCAAAGGTGAGCTGAATGGTTACAACCGCCCCTTTGACCAGAAACATACGATGCTGCCAGAGCAGCGCAAAATCCAGCTCCATACCCTCTTCTTACCCCTATTCCCCGTATCGAAAAAAAACTTCTTGCCTTCGCACCCTTCAGGGACAAAAAGCCTTGTGTCCGGCTTACACGCCCCACTTCTTACGCAGTTCTTCCAGCTTTCCGCTCGCTTCCACCTTTTCCAGGGCCGCATTCAGGGCATCCAGGAATTCCGGGCATCCCTTGCGCACCACAGCCGCCACTTCCTCGTAATTGAGGGGCTCGTCCAGCTGGGCAAAGCCGAATTTTTCCACGTAATTTTCCGCAATGGCCACATCCAGCACAGCCCCCTGGGCCGCCTTGTTCCGCAGCATCATCACCGCCGTGCTGGCGTCATCCACAATGCGGGCCGTAGCCCCTTCAATGGCCTGGGCCGCATCCGCGCTGGTGGAGCCAATCTGGGCAGAAACCACCTTGCCCTTGAGGTCTGCCACCGTCCGGATGCCCGAATCCGGATTGACGATCACCACCTGGCCGCTCTTGTAGTAAGGACGGGTGAAATCCACGCTCTGCTTGCGCTCTTCCGTAACAGAAAAACTCGACATCCCCAGATGAACCTGTCCGCTGCGCACGGCAATGAGGATGGAATCAAAACCCATGCCCTGGAATCTCACCTCAAGCCCCATTTCCGCAGCCATGGCGCGGATCAGGTCGATATCAAAACCCACGATGTTTCCCTTGTCGTCAATGCTTTCAAAGGGGGGGTAATCGGGGCTTGTGCCCACCGTGAAAAAACCAGCGGCCTGAATCTGCTGCCAGGTGCGGCATTCCGCCATGGCCATGGAAGTCCAGGCCAGCGCCATCAGGGCCAGTACAACAATTTTCAATGCATGCCTTGCCATTTTGCCTCCTCCGCGTTTTTACCTTTCTGGATTCACGTATGGATCGTGCGCGCCCCAAACCCGTCCTTTCTGATTCACGCTCACGCCTTCCTCCGGCCTTTGCCCCTTGGGGCAACGCTCCCGCATCCGGGTGGAAGTCAATCAGAAAGCCTTGTTTTCCGTACGTCACGCATCCCGAAAATCAGAGCCCGAGGGCTGCTGTGTAAAAGGACTTACTAAGCGTCACACAAAGAGTTGTCAAGCCACTTTCTTCTTGCGATCCGATGGGTTGCCTGAAAGGTCAGACCCTTTGGGTCCAAAAGCATTCCTGCCCACGACCTTTTCCGGTCCTTCTCCTTTTTATTTTCATCTTTGCCCAATTGATTCTTGATTTTTTTGGCCCTGCCCGTACACTTCACCCCTGAAACCATCGTCCCCTGGACAGGGGACGCCTCCCCCCCCTCTCACTTCATGGAGGTTCCATGCAGACACAGTCTCAGAATATCCTTTACACCAGCGGTCATCAGGGTACGGAGAGTGAATTCGGTCGAATGGCCGCAGAGTACGGCATACAGGAAGTGCATTTTTCCTGGTCCGGCCGCACCATTGAGCGTCACCACGCCATGCAGATCCTTGACGCAGACACCCTGGCCAAGGGCGATGTGAGCATGGAGATTGTTTCCAAACGCATGGGCCGGAGCTATTCCAGGGTGGATACCATCCGCAAGGTCATGCAGCTGCTTTTCCATACCATCAACCACGGGCATCAGGTCTTTGCCGTGGGCTGGATCATGGAAGACGGCACGGTCAAAGGGGGCACAGGCTGGGGAGTGGAGCTGGCCAAGTTCTTCAACCGCCCCCTTTCCGTCTTTGACCAGAAAGCCATGGGGTGGTTCACCTGGAAACAGACCAAATGGGAGCAAGACACCCCCCGCATCACCCACGCCACCTTTGCGGCCACGGGCACCCGGAACCTCACCGAAGAAGGCCGGGCCGCCATTGCGGATCTTTTTGCACGCTCTTTCAAAAAAGCCTGACCTTACCCTGATAACCTTCATCTCTCGGTTCCCCTCCCCGGAGGGGAGCCGGATAGGGCCTGAACGAATGACACCCACACTCCAAGATCTCATCCAGGACGTCAAAAACCACCCGGATTTTGCAAAGGCTGGCATGATTCTCTGCCATAACGGTGTGGTCCGGGAAAGCAGCAGGGACGGCAAGCGGGTAAAGGGACTGCGGGTTTTGGTGGATCACGAACGCCTTGCCCAGATCCTTGAAAGGGCAAAGACCATGCCCGGCATCGTGGATGTGCGGGTCTGGATCCAGGAGGAAAAGGATCTTCAGGTCGGCGATGACGTGATGTTCATCGTTGTGGCCGGCGACATCCGGGAGCATGTGGTGAGCACCCTGACCTCCACCCTGGAAGCCATTAAGAAAGAGGCCACCCGGAAGACCGAATACCCCTTTTAAATTTTTCAGGGGTTGATAAAACGGACTTTCGGCAAGCCCCGCCCCATCCGGCATTGCAGAAAATAAGGAGCCCCAGAATGCATGAGCTGACCCATCTGGACAAGGAAGGCCGGGTGCGCATGGTGGATGTATCGGACAAGGAGGATACCCTGCGCAGGGCCCTTGCCACGGGTCGCATCCACATGCAGCCTGGGGTTCTGCACCAGATCCTTGAAGGGCAGGGAAAAAAAGGAAACGCCCTGGAAACCGCCCGCATTGCAGGGATCATGGCTGCCAAGCGCACTGCGGAACTCATCCCCCTCTGCCATCCTCTGATGCTGACCTCCGTACGGGTGGACTTCACTCCGGACACCGAAGGCAGCAGCATCGGCATCCGCGCAGAAGTGAGAACCACGGGCAAAACCGGGGTCGAAATGGAGGCTCTCACAGCCGTGACCGTGGCGGCCCTTACCTTGTATGACATGGTCAAGGCCATGGATAAAACCATGGAAATAAACGAAATCCGGCTGATGGAAAAGGAAGGCGGTAAGTCCGGCGCCTTTATGCGGGAGCCCCTGTGAGCGATCTTCTTGTGGACGGATGTGCAAGACCTGTCACGTATCTGCGCATTTCCGTGACAGACCGCTGCAACTTTTCCTGCTGCTACTGCACTCCTTCCAAGCCCAACCCCAGGCTGAGTCATGAGGATATTCTGAGGTTTGAGGAAATCCTCACCATCGCCCGCATCGGCCTTGACCTGGGCATCCGGAAAATCCGCATTACCGGTGGAGAGCCCCTGGTCCGAAAGGGCCTTCTTCCCTTTCTCAGAACTCTGGGACAGTTGCCCGGTCTTGAACGTCTCGCCCTCACCACCAACGGTATGCTCCTGGAAGACGCCCTGCCCTTTCTCCGGGAAGCGGGTGTGCATCAGATCAACCTCAGCCTGGACACCCTGGATCCTGAAAAATTCCGGAAAATTACAGGCAAAGATGCCTTTCACGTTGTTTGGCGGGCCCTGACAGCCGCCCTGGATACGGAAGCCTTTACCCTCAAGCTCAACGCCGTGGCCCTGAGGGGGGTGAATGAGGCGGATCTGCTGCCCCTGGCCCTTCTTGCCCAGAAATGGCCCATCAGCGTCCGCTTTATCGAGGAAATGCCCATCGGCCATGCCCAGAAAAAAACAGGATCTCCCCTGCTTGTGCCTGAGATTCAGAAACACCTGATGCCACTGGGACCACTCACCCCCCTTGCCAGCGGTTTCACGGACGGACCGGCCCAGCGTTTCACCTTTCCAGGTGCAAAAGGAGAAATCGGCTTTATTCCCGCCCTCAGCCGCCATTTCTGCAAAACCTGTAACCGCCTGCGCCTCACGGCCAATGGCAGGCTGCGGCCCTGCCTGCTCTCGGACGCCTCCACGGACATCCGAACCGCCCTGCGCCAGCATGAAGACGAAAACACCCTTAAGGCGCTTTTCCACAAAAGCCTGCGTCACAAAGGCGCAGAGCATGTCTTTGAGCCCGGCGGCACAGGGCAGGTGGATACGGCCATGGCCCGCATCGGCGGATAAACAGAAAGAGGCATTCCCCATGCCTCAGCGGGATCTCTCCACACCGATACGGGGGCACATATGCGCCACAGGGCAACGGCTGCACCAGGGAGAAAGGGGACGGCAGAGCACCTGCCCAAAGGCCACAAGCATTTCGTTATAGGAGGCCCAGTATTCCAGGGGCAGGCGTTCGCGCAGGGCCATTTCTGTCTGTTCCGGCGTCTGAGTGCGCACATAGCCCAGGCGGTTTGAAATGCGATGCACATGGGTATCCACACAGATGGCGGGGATTCCATACCCCTCCACCAGCACAAGATTGGCGGTCTTCCGCCCCACACCGGGCAGCTCCAGCAGGGCCTCCATGGAGTCCGGCACCCGGCTCCCATGCTTTTCCATGAGAATCCCGCAGATTTCCACAAGACGACGGGCCTTGGTGGGATAAAACCCCACAGGAAAAATCAGCTCCCGGATGGTCTCCTCCCCCAGGGCCCGCATGGCCTCCGGGGTGTCGGCCCTTGCCAGCAGCCTGCGGGCCGCAGCTTCCGTGACCTCATCTTTGGTTCTCAAGGACAAAAGCGTGGCCACCAGCACCCCGAAGGGGCTTGCACCCGTTGCCGCCATCAGACTGATGACAGGCGCATCCCATTTCTGGTATGCCTCTGCCAGGGTTTTCATGAACGTATGAATACAAAAGGAAGAAAACAATCCCATGCCCTTTCCCGCACTTTCCGGTGGCCGGATTTTCCATGGCCTCCTCATTCTCATCTGCCTGGCCTTCGCCCTTTTCGGCATTCATGTGCTGCGCATGGCCTATCACCTGGAAGAGCCCGGCCATTTTATCCTTTTTTTCTTTGCCGCCAATTTCATCATTCTTTTCAGCCTCACCTTTGCCCTGATCTTCCTTCTCCGCATGCGGCAAACCAAAGAAAAAAATCCCCCCGCAGATGAGTGAACCTCAGAGTACGGGAGAAAAAAGCCCTGCAAAACGAACGACCACCCGGAAAAACCATTCGGGCTTTGGCAAAGCACGCCCATCCACCTCCCTGGATACCGCAAAATCCCTTTCCAGCATGTGAAGAACCCTGGCCGCAAAGGCCGCATCCGCAGTCACAAGGGTGATTTCAAAATTCAGATGAAAGGAACGATTGTCCGCATTGGCCGTACCCACCGCAGCAAAGCGGTCATCCACCAGAATCACCTTCTGGTGCAGAAAACCCGGCAGATACCGGAAGATGCGGATGCCCTCCATGGCAAGCCTTGGCAGGTACACATAACCGGCCAAGTGAACCAGGCGCACATCCGAGCGCAGGGGCAGAAGAATCCGCACGTCCACGCCCCGGAGAGCGGCCATCTGCAGGGCCTGCATCACAGCATCGTTGGGAATGAAATAGGGACTTGCGATCCAGACCCGTTTTTTCGCAGATAAAATGGCGTTCACAAAAAAAAGGGAACAGGCCTCCGGATTACAGGCGGGATCTGTGGGAAGAACCAGCACAGCCGCACCCTTCCTTTCTCCCTGGGGCCGAAGCTCCCAGTTCAGTGCAAGGGGCGTTCGTGTGGCCCAGTACCAATCGCCTTCAAACACCCGCTGCACAGCCAGCACCGCAGGGCCTTCCACTGCCATGTGGGTATCCCGCCAGCATCCGAATTTCCGGCTTTTTCCCAGATATTCCCTGCCCACATTATGGCCGCCCACAAAGGCTTTTTCACCATCCACCACCACAATTTTGCGGTGATTTCGAAAATTCAGCTGGAAACGGTTGAAAAGCCCTCGCCGGGTAAAAAAAGGACAGAAAAGTACACCCGCATCCATCAGTCGGGCGCCGTATCCTTTTTTAAGCCCCCTGCACCCGATCTCATCATAGAGAAAATACACCCGTACGCCGGACCGGGCCTTTTCCATGAGCAGCCTTTGCAGACGCCTTCCGAGGCTGTCATCCCGCACAATGAAAAACTCCAGGAGTACATAGTCCCTTGCTTCGGAAATGGCCTTGAAAATGGCTTCGAAGGTTACCTTGCCATTGATGAGGAGCTGAGGCGTATTCCCCAGGGTAAAGGGGGTTCCGGCAAGACTCTCAAAAACCCGCAAGGCGTCATCCCGGTCTTCCGGAGCAAAGGCCCGGAACGCTTCCAGCGCCGCATTCTGATCACGGACCTCCTGCATTTTTTCCTGGTATCCCTGGCTTAAGGCCTCCACATAGCCCTTGAACCTGTTCCTGCCAAACACCCAGTACAGGGGCAGAGTCAGCCAGGGAAAGGTGATGAGCGCGATCACCCAGGCCACAGCGCCCTGGGAGCTCCGCACATGCATCACCGCATGGATGGCCATCAGGATGGCCAATCCTTCCACAAGGGCGATGAAAACGGCAATGAGGGTCAGCAGCATCGCAGACCTTTCCACAAAACCGTTCCACCGGCACCCTTCCGGACTCCGGCGCGCAGCCCAAAAAGAAGGGAGATTGTAAGATTTCCTGCCTTCATCACGCCGCTCATCAGATTCCCCCCTTCAAAACACAGCAGGAACGTTTCATGGCCCTGCCTTCCATCCCACAAGCCTTGGGACCTTTGGGAAAAACCCCAAAGCCACCAAAAAAGGCACTTTATCATGTTTTCCGAAAACATCCCCCCATTACCGAAAATCCCATCCGCACAAAGGCTCTTCACCTTGGCCCGGCATGCTGCCCCCGGATCTCAGACAGAAGTTCTTCCCGCGCAGTGTGGATGACCGTGAGAATTTCCCTTCGAAAATCCTCCCGGCTGACGGCCTCTTCCAGCATGAGAAGCATCTTATCCACCGTCACCCCCGCCGCAATGCCCCCTGCGATGCCGCCCAGCACCGCACCCGCAGGCCCTCCCACAAAGGCTCCCGCAGCAGCACCTGCGGCCGCACCCGAGGCAGCTCCCGCTCCCTTGGAAGCCAGCACCTTGCCAAGGGATTTGGCGGCCAGCTTGAACGTGTTCTGCGCAGCCACCTTGCCCACGGTTTTTTTCACAACCAGCCCCGTTACCACACCAGCGGCCGCCCCTCCGGCGGTCACGCGTTTTCCAAAGGATATGGCGTCCGCATGAATGGAAAGATCCAGCACTTCCTGAAGGGATGCCCGCAGGGCCACCTCATGGGGGATCGCATTTTCCTGTTTTTCCACAAGATTTTCCGCAAGAATCCTTTCCACCGCCGCCTTGTATATCTGCAAGGCCTCTCCATGCGCCTCCAGCATACGCTGAAGGGCCGCATCCACATCGCGGAAAGGATCCCCATGCATGAGATGGGCCTCCAGCTTCCGGATCATGTAGGTTTCAAGCTTTCCGATGAGAAGCCTGCCCATACGACCGTACTCCGCAGGCAGGCTGTAATACCAGTCCAGATACCGCTCCACATTGACCTCCATCCGGTCAAAGGCACGATCCACCTGCCCTTCCAGATGCACAAGGGAAAGCTCCACCCGGTGCAGGGCCTCCAGGCGGGCTTCGCGCAGCGCATCCAGGGTACCCTCCCGGAAATAACGGGCGTCAATTTCCTCCACCCGAAGCACAAAGATCGCCTCTGCCTCCTGCCGGGTCCGGCCCAGCTCCGGATGCTGACGCAAGATCCATTCAAGCCCCACCATGGCGGGAAGGTAACAGAAGAAAACAACAAAAACCCCCATGGCACTGAACACCGCCACCTGAACAGGGGTTGCCTGTGGGGGGATATCAGCGTCGGAGAGGCTTCCCCATACCCTGCGGAACTCCCGACCCGGAATGAGAAAACAGGAAAGCATGGCGCAGACATTGAAAAAAAAGACCCCTCCTCCCAGAAGCAGAAGAAAAAGGGTAAACCCCACATCCCCACCCCCCATACGCCCCGCAAGGTAGAGTCTTGCCCCTTCATAGGCCGCAAAAAACTGGGTCAGCTCATGGAAAAGCACACTGTCCCCCATGGCGGGAAGGGTTTTTCTCTGCACCTCTATGGCTTCCTCCAGGGAAGCCAGGCCCGGCTCTCCTCCAAAGGCGTAAAGGAGCAGACCGTAGAGAATGAGAAGAAGAAAGGGCGCTGTCCTCCGGGCCCAGACAAGGGCCGTTGCCGTCACAAGCCAGGGCTTCAGCTCCGGGCGGAGAATTCTCCGCACGAAAAGAAAAACCATGCCCAAGATCGGCAAGGCTGAAAAGAGAACCAGCCATTCCAGAAACGTGCAGAACCGGAACTGGATCAGAAGAAAAAATGACGAAGGGATGGCCCAGAGGGCCCAGAAAACCAGCCTGAAAAACCTGCGGGAAAAAATCCGGTGCAGCCAGCCTCCGGGCCTGAAAAAGACAAGGCTCCGGATCTGACGCACGGTTCCGAGATAAAAGCCACTGACCACAACGGGCAGACTGAAAAGAAAAACCGCCAGCACGAAAAACCAGAACGCCTGGTATGCCACTTCCCATGACACAAAGACCAGTACAGCCCCCAGGGCCACTCCCTTCAGAAAATAAGCGGGCATGGAAACCCTCAGGCCCGCTGCAAGATCTTCCATCATGTCCTTTCCCTGCATAAAGACGAGTCTGCGAATGTTTTGCAAGCGAATCTGTCTCCCGTAGCAGATTTCATCGCATGCTGTCGAGGCAAATGGAAAGGGCCGTGGGAAACAGGTACAGACTCACAAAAGGCGGGGGGCGGGATGGTAGATCTTTTGAAAAGACGGAACAGCAGGGGCATACAGGAGGATAGGATGCGTCTCAAACCCCTTGATCAGGGCCGTTTTACGATTGCCTGAACGATTCCGCCCCTCATCCAAAACAAAAAAGGCTTACAGCCTTAAGCTGTAAACCCTTGGTTCCCAATGGCGCGCCCGGAGGGATTCGAACCCCCGGCCTGCGGATTCGAAGTCCGACGCTCTATCCAGCTGAGCTACGGGCGCAGAAGAAAGTTTATGGGGTGAGTAGAGGGGCTCGAACCCTCGACCCCAAGGACCACAACCTTGTGCTCTGCCAACTGAGCTATACCCACCACAAAAATCGAAAGACTCTCTACCAGGACGCCATAAAAAGGGCAAGCCTTTTTTTCTGTTTTCAGGAAAAAATAAAAGAATGCTGAAAGGAAATGTTGACCCCGAAGGCCTTATGCTCTAATTCTAACGGGATTCCATGGCAGGAGCCCGCCCTCCTGCCCGACAGCAGATGGGGGTAAGCCCTCATCCCCGACCACAGCAACGCTTCCCTGGGAGTGAGAAGAGTCTTGAAAGAAATTATTCTGGGTACGGCCGGTCACATTGACCATGGAAAAACCAGCCTTGTCCGCGCCCTCACAGGAACGGATACGGACCGGCTCAAGGAAGAAAAAAAACGCGGCATCACCATTGAGCTGGGCTTTGCCGCCCTGGATCTTCCCGATGGCAGGCGTCTTGGGGTTGTGGATGTTCCGGGTCATGAAAAGTTTGTCAAGAACATGGTGGCAGGGGCTTCAGGTATCGACATCGTGGCCATGGTCATTGCTGCGGATGAGGGAATCATGCCGCAAACCCGTGAGCATCTTGAAATCTGCTCTCTCCTGGGCATCCGCCATGGCCTGGTGGTGCTGACCAAAAGGGACATGGTGGACGAAGACTGGCTGGACATGGTCACCGAAGATGTGCGGGATTTTCTTTCAGAAAGCTTTCTGTCCGAAGCGCCCATCATCCCGGTCTCCTCCCATACAGGGGAGGGCATGGAAGAGCTCATCGCCGCCATCTCACAGCTGGCTTCCCTGGTTCCGGACATCCGGAACACGACGGTCTTCCGCCTGCCCGTGGATCGGGTTTTCACCATGAAAGGCTTTGGCACGGTCATCACAGGCACCCTCATCTCCGGTTCCGTGAGCACGGGCGATACGGTGATGGTCTACCCCGCCCTCACCCAGTCCCGGGTGCGCGGGCTTCAGGTTCACAATCAAAGCGTTCAGACCGCCGTGTGCGGCCAGAGAACGGCCATGAACTTTCAGGGGCTCGATCTTTCGGAAGTGCAGAGAGGCGATGTCATTGCCCCGCCGGACGCCTTAAAAAACACCTTCATGGTGGATACGGACTTTCAGTACCTTTCCAGCAATGAAAAACCGCTTAAAAACCGCACACGGGTGCGCTTTCATGCGGGCACCAGCGAAATCACGGCTCTGGCCATTCTCCTGGACAGGGACAGCATGGCTCCGGGCGAAAAGGGGCCTGTGCAGTTCCGTTTCGACACCCCCATGGTCTGCGTCCGGGATGACCGCTATGTGGTGCGCTCCTATTCCCCTGTGCGCACCATCGGTGGAGGGGCCATCCTCAACCCCGTGCCCCAGAAGCACAAGCGCTTTCAGGAAAAAATCATCTCCGGCCTCAGTCATCTCAGTGAGGCGGGCGGCGAGGAGGCCGCAGCCTTCCACCTGCTCCAGGCCGGACCTTCGGGTGCCACCATGTCAGACCTCAGGCTGGTCACCAATCTTTCAGAAAAACAGCTCACAACGGTTCTGCAGAAACTTCTTTCCGCCAGAATCATCCTTGTGACCGACAAGGAGGCCAAAGCCTATATTCACGGCGAGGTCTTCGCCCAGCTCTGCAGCTTTGCCACAGATTATCTCTCCGAATATCACAGAATGCACCCCCTGAAAGAAGGGATCTCCAAGGAAGAGCTGAAAAGCAAGTTTCCCGCCTACATCCAGGGCAGGCTCTTAAACCAGGTACTCAACCAGCTTGTCAAAGACGGAGAAATGGTTCAGCAAGGGGATCTGGTCCGGCTCAGCAGCCACAAGGTGGCGCTTCAGGTGGATCAGGAAGCCCTGCGCAGTCAGATCCTCCGGATCTATCAGGAGGCCGGTATCACACCGCCCTATTTCCGGGAAATCATCCGGAACCTGGATCAGGCCCAGGCCCAGGCCGCTCCCGATGTCATGCAGATTCTCATACGGGAAAAGGAAATGGTCCGGGTTAAAGAGGATCTTTTCTTTCCCCGGCCTGTTCTGGAAGAGCTTCAGAAAAAGGTCATTGATTTTCTGCTTCAGAACGACGATATGAACCCCACACAATTTAAGGATGTCTGTGGTGGCATTGCCCGCAAATATGTGATACCGCTCATGGAATATTTCGACGGCACACAGCTTACCATCCGGGTCGGGGACACACGCAAGCTCCGCAAGCGCGATATCCGGGAAGTCTGATTACAGGAAAAAGGCCCGCCCAGAAAACCCAATACCCATGAAGGACAGGTTCATGCACAAAGATCAGGAAACCAAAACGCCATCATCCGCATCTTCAGACACCAAAAGCCTCAGCCCCCGGCACATCGGTGCGGTGATTTTTTTCACTCTCTTTGGCCTGTGGCTTCTCATCACCCTTGTGGGCCTCATGAGTTCCGGCCCCAAAACCCTCAACCCGGATCAGGCCCAGGCTCCGTATACGGCACCCGCCATGGATCTCGAAGGCAACAACCGTCTTGTGCGGCCCGGTGATGAAGGCCATGTGGCCGTTGCCCCGGTCCGGGAAACGGACGCGTCCATGCCCATCCCTGCCACTGCCGCCAAAACCCAGACCTCTCCGAGTACCCCCCATGCAGGCATTTCCGGCTCTGGAGGCCATCCCAATGTGGTGGGCTGGACCTTTGTGGAAGCCGCCCAGAAACCCATGCGCTATGAACTGTACGATCGTTTCTGGGGATGGCGTCCCAATGATCTCATCCGTCCCACGGACAACGTGAACAACTTCCAGCTCGGAACCCTGGAGGTCACCCGCCGCACAGCGGTCAAGCTTGCCGAAGATATTTCCCGCACAGGCAGCACGGCCTCCTTTGACCCCAACCTGGAAAACGCCATGAACTGGTTTATGATTCGACCCACCAAGTTCTGGTTTCCATCCGCAGAATCCAAATACAAGGCGGGTCTCAAGGAATTATCCCTTTACCAGGAAAAACTTGTGGAGGGCAGAGCCAACTTCTACAACCGTTCCGACAACCTCATTCCCCTGCTCATCGCCTACAAGAACCTTCTTGGAAGCTGCAACGACAACCTGATCAAAACCCATGAAAGCAACGGCAGCCCCGTGAGCTTTTTCAAGGCAGACGATTATTTCTATTATTCCAAAGGGGTTACCAGCGCCATGGGCACCGTTCTGGAAGCCATAGAGCATGACTTCTATCCCATGCTCCAGAGCCGTGGCGGCCTCGAAACCCTGCGCCGGGCCATCCAGTCCTGCAAATACGCCAATGACATTGATCCCATCGTCATCCTTAACAGCGATCTGAGCGGCATCTTCGCCAATCACAGGGCCAACCTCGCCACCCACGTCTCCCTGGCTCGCTTTTATATTGGTGTGCTCATCACCACCCTTTCCACCTGATCAGAAAACCTGCACCCATGCACGAAAAAGGGGCCAGCCCATCGGGCGGCCCCTTCTGCAATCCCATAAAAAAAATCCCGTCCCTTTTGTCAGAAAGCCGCCACAAAATCTGCGGTGATGGCATCGAGAAAAACCATGCCCTCTTCTGTCAGGCGACAGTATCCCCCTTCCAGGCAAAGAAAACCCTGATGCCCGTAGCGTGAAACAAGATCTCCGCAGGTCTCCACAAAGGAGCGGCCCGTCAGCCGGTCAAAGGCCGCCACCTCCACTCCCCTGCGGGTTCTGAATCCAAGGTAAAGGGCCTCGGTACCCATGGCTTCCCGATCAAGGGTTTCTTCCATTTCCCTTGGCACAAAGCCCTTTTTTGTCCCATCCAGATAGGCATCCAGGTCACAGGCATTGGCCCAGCGTACGGGAGGAAGGTAGCCGTGGGCTCCGGGTCCCAGCCCCAGCCAGGGCCTGCCTTCCCAGTATCTGCGGTTGTGCCGGGACTGACAATCCGGCTGCCTTGCAAAATTGGATACCTCATACCAGGGGTAGCCCGCTTTTTCCGTGAACGCCAGGGTGAAACGCAGAAGGTCTGCCACGCAGCCCTCATCGGGAGCATCCATACGGCCGGATGCAAGGGCCCTTCCCATGGGGGTGCCTTCCTCAATGCTGAGCATGTAAAGGGAGAGATGCTCCGGTGCCAGGTGAAAGGCCCTTTCCAGATCCCTGATCCAGCTCTTTCTGTCCTGACCGGGAAGTCCATAGATGAGATCAAGGCCCATGTTGGTGAACCCCGCCGCCCGCCCCGCCTCCCAGGCCCGGATCGCTTCTTCCGCCGTGTGTCCCCTTCCCAGAAGGATGAGGCTCCGCGCATCAAAGCTCTGCACCCCAAGACTTAAACGGTTCACCCCAAGCCTCCGGAGGGCCTTGAGACTTTGTCTGTCCACGGTTCCGGGATTGGCTTCCAGGGTGATCTCCGCATCCCGCTTAAGACCGTAGCGCTGGTCCAGGGCCTGGAGAATACGGCCCAGATCCTCCGGAGCCAGAAGGGAAGGGGTTCCCCCTCCGAAATAAAGGGTGTCGAGGGAGCGCCCCTGCCATGGACTCATGCGGATCTCCCTCTGAAGGGCCTCCACATAATCCCCCATGCGCCCCCTTTCCAGGGTGGAGTAAAAGTCACAGTAAGCGCAGCGGCTCCGGCAGAAAGGCACATGCACATATGCGCCAAGGGAAGTATCCATCAGATGAAACGCCGCATGAGATCATCCATCACCTGCTCCAGATTGTCCGGCCGCACCTCATAACGCATACAGGCCTCCTCCACCCGTCTGCGGCGGGAAGGGTCCTGAAAATCTCCCATCCCCCGGTAAAGCCCCATGCGCCGCCCCACCTGGTAGAACATGCGCTCTTTCTCCGGAAGATCGAGAAAGGACTGAATTTCCGCAACCATCTGGGGTTTGGCTTCGGGAAGCCTGCCGGACACGGTCTCAAAAAGATTGAGGATGTGGTCGCTGGTCACGGTGCTGGTAATGCCTTCAAGGGCCAGAATGAAGCCTAAAATCTCCCGCGCCACCTCTTCCCCGGTACAGGGTGTGAAAAGGCCTGCCTGCCAGTCTTCGTAAAGCTCCGTATGCCGGGGCAGGGCCAGGGTTCTTAAGCGGATGAAGTCCGGATTGATCTGATTCAGGGCATCCGCCGTGTCCAGGGCATGGGCCTCGGACAGATCCCTTCCCCCAAGACCGGGCATCACGTATTCGGAAAGAGAGATCCCCGCAGCCTTCACCTTCTGACCGGCAAGGATATGCACATCCCGGGTCACTCCCTTTTTCACCCTCTCCAGTACGGCATCACAGCCCGACTCCATGCCCACATGGATACGATTCAGTCCCGCGTTCGCCATTTTCTTAAGGTTGATGTCGGAAATGCCTTTGAGGGTCTGGGATCTGGCATAGGAAGTGATCCGCTGAATCCAGGGAAAGCGTTTTTTGAGATGATCAAGAACCCGGAGCAGCTCTTCGGGTTTCATGATGAGACTGTTGGCATCCTGAAGAAAAACGGATTCCATGCCATGGGCCATCCAGTTCAGGGCCGCGTGCAGGGCATCAAGATCCGGTTCGGAAAGCCTCTCTCCCGCCCGCATCACCATTTCCCGCGTAAGCGGCCCGCCTGCGGCATCCGCCTGAAGGCGCTGGATATGCCCATGCACCGCATCAATGTCCGCCAGCACATGCTCAAGGGGTCTTAAGGAAAAACGTTCTCCCTTATACACGGGGCAGAAGCGGCAGCGGTTCCAGGGGCAGTTGCGGGTCACGCGGATGAGAAGGCTTGCCGCCTCGCTGGGAGGGCGGATGGGGCCCTGCTCAAATCCCGCATAAACCGCATCCTTTTTCCACGCAGAGGATTCAGGCTCCGAAGCCCTGGGGTTTTCCCCCTCCCTGCCCCCTTTGTTTTTCTCTGTCATCTTTCCTCCTTTTCCGTCAGCCTCTTTGCGCTGACAGTGGATTTTCAAGATAGGGATCTTCCCGCCAATGGCAAGCCCTGTCCATTTCCTCTTTTGACACCTCCCTCCAATCGGGCTATACATAGCCCTCGGATGACAGCCATGGAGACTCCTTTGATGAAACCTTCCCTTTTCGCCTCTTTTTTTCTCTGTCTTTTCCTCCTTGCGGCCACAGGCCTTGTCCTGAGGGATGGACTCCGCCACTATGCCGCCAATCCGAGAGATCCCCAGGGCCCGGAAGTCTCTTTCATCGTGGAGCGGGGCGAAGGCTTCCGCACCGTGGCCGAGCGCATGGAAACACAAGGCCTCATTGAAAATGCCCTTTTCTTCCGCATTCTCGCCCGGATTCAGAAAAACGACACCCGCATTCATTCCGGCGAATACACCATGTCTTCCGCCCTCAGCCCCCAGGACCTGCTCCGCATGATGGTGGAGGGCCGGGTGAAACGCTATCGACTTACCCTGCCCGAAGGCCTGAGGATCACAGAAATTGCCCGACGTGTGGCGGAAACCGGCCTTGTTGCCAAAGAGGCCTTCGTCCATGCGGCCATGGATGCTGAATTCACCAGAAGCCTTGGCATTCCGGCGGATAACCTGGAAGGCTACCTCTTTCCGGACACCTATTTCTTCACCCGGAAGGACACCGCCCACACCATGATCCGCACCATGGTGCAGCACTTTCACCAGGTGATGGACGCAGAAAAAAACCAACGGGCCCAGGACATGGGCCTTTCCATCCATCAGGTGGTCACCCTGGCTTCCCTCATTGAGAAGGAAACCGGGCATCCGGACGAAAGGCCCCTCATTGCATCCGTGTTTCACAACCGCCTGGCCAGGGGCATGCGCCTCGAAACGGACCCCACCGTGATCTACGGTATCCAGAATTTTGACGGCAGAATCACCCGAACCCACCTGCGCACCTGGACCCCCTACAATACCTACCGCATTCACGGTCTGCCGCCAGGTCCCATCGCCTCTCCCGGAAAGGCCTCCCTGGAAGCCGCCCTCTGGCCTGCCAGCTCATCCTTTCTCTTTTTTGTTTCCAGAAATGACGGTACCCATCATTTTTCCACAGAGCTTTCGGAGCATAACCGGGCCGTACAGCAATATCAGCGCAGCAACAGGGCTGTGGGAAAGTAGGGTGATGGACCAGTCTCCAGCCTACCGCCATATGTGCCGCAAAGCCCGGGAAATCCAGAATCAGTGGGTTCCGGCGCGGGGGGATGTCTACCTTCTCGCCAGAGGAGAAGACCGGCCCCAGTTCTGGATGGACGCCACAGGGCCCCAGGCTTTCCGCAAAGGCTTTGCCATTCTCCGGGAAAACGGAATCATCCGCATTGAACCACGCATCTGGCTACCGCGACAAAATCAGCTCATGGACCTTGCCCAGGTTCCGGGGGTGCGGTTCCAGGATATGACCTTTCGCTTTCACGCCTTTGCCGGAAAACCCCTGGACCGGGAAAAAAACCCGGACCTGCGCTCCCTGACCACCCTGGAACAACTCTGGCTGGCCTTTGTCATGATAAGCCGATTCGGAAAACGTTGGGATGGCCTCACCTGGGCTCCCATTGCACCGGTGACAGCCTGATCCCGAAACCGCCTCCTTCTCTCCCAAGGAAAAAAAATCCCATGCAGCCCTTTTCTCCGGAAACCTGGAATGCCGAGGCCCTTGCGGGCCAACGCCTCATGCTGGGGTTTGAAGGCCCCGAATGTCACGCCGCAGTCCGCAGCACCCTGGCCCGCATCCGACCTGCGGGCATGGTTCTTTTCACCACCAATGTCCGCACAAAAGAGCAGCTCACCCAACTCATCGGAGATCTTAAGGCCGCAGCCCAGGCCGAAGGCCTGCCCCCCCTCATCATCGCCATAGATCAGGAAGGCGGCCCCGTGGCCCGGCTGCGGATGCCTGCTTTCAGGGAATTTCCCGGTATTGCCGACTTCACGGGCCCCAGGGAAGCTGCCCTGCACGCCCAGGCCATGGCCGAAGAACTGAAATCCCTTGGCATCACCATGAACCTCGCCCCTGTTCTCGATGTCGCGTCCCATCATCCCGCCAGCATCATCCGACATCGGGCCTTTCAGGGAGACGCCGCCAGGGTCAGCGCCATGGGCCTTGCCGTGATCCGGGCCTATCAGGAAAACGGCATTGCTGCGGTGGCCAAACATTTTCCCGGCATTGGCCGCACCGTGCTGGATTCCCACCACGTGCTTCCCTACCTGGATGCGGAAAAATCCCTGCTTGCCCAGACGGACTTCCTTCCCTTTCAGGCCGCCATCCAGGCCCAAGTGGCGGGAGTCATGGTTTCCCATATTCTCTATGAAAAACTGGACCCCGCATGGCCCGCCAGTCTCTCCACGCGCATATGCCGGGATCTGCTCAGAAAGGAAATGGGGTATGAGGGGCTTGTCATGACCGATGACCTGGATATGAAGGCCATCCGCCTTCCCATGGACCTTGCCATGGCCCGTCTTGTGGAAGCGCAAGTGGACCTCGGTCTCATCTGCCACGAAGGCCCTGCCATTGAAGAGGCCTTCAAAGCCCTCACGGACATGGCCCAGAATCCGGAAAAACGCCCCCACTTCATCCGCTCCGCCCAACGGATCCTGGCCCTCAAAGAAAAGACCCTTCCAAAGCCCTCCTCCCCCACCTGGTCCTGAGCCGCCAGATTCCGTAAAAAAACCGCTGGGAAGGCAGGCCCTCCCCCAGCGGTCATGGTTGCAGTCACAAACCCCTCCCTCCTCCAGAAAACCCTGGCATTCCCCAGAAAAGGCCGCAAGATCAGGAAAATGACATCGGATGGCCGGGTTTTTCCTCCGCAACAGCCATCAGGCCCTACTCTCGGCCACCAGCCTTGCAAAATGTTCAAAGGAGCGATCATAGGTTTTTTCCGCATCCGCAGGAAAAGCACAGGCCGGCAACTGGCGTTTGGCCCTGTGATAACGGATACAGGCGCAGCAGTTTCCCTGCCTGGGGCAACCGGGATAGGTGCAGGCGCAGGTTTTTCGATTTTCCGTCTGATTGCAGGTCATAAATACTCCTTATTTACCATCTTTCCATGCCCAGCCTTTTTTTAAACCTTTCCCCAGGCTCTTTCCCGACTCCAGGGGATGGGGGCCTTATCCGAGCAGGGCTTCAAGGTCTGCGGGTAAAACGCTCCAGAAAGCCGCCTTGCCCGGCATCAGACTTCCCAGATGGCCCATACCGGGCAAGGATGCCACATTGCCCGAAGTGAGCGCCAGGGCCTGCCTGAGCCCCAGGGGCTTTTTTTTCAGAATAAAACGCACCTCTTCCCAGACATCCAGATCCTCATTGGATGCCAGGCTGTCCGTACCCAGGCAGCAGGCAATCCCCGCATCGAGAAAAGCGGTGATATCCGGGCATCCCACCCCGATCCCCGCATTGCTGCGGGGGCAGAGACAGACAAGACTTCCACTTTCCTTTAAAAGGCGCAGATCCTTAGCATCCACATGCACACAGTGTACAGCCAGGGTTCCAGGCCCCAGAAGTCCCTCCTGCCAGGCCATGGACACAGGCCCCACCCCTGGAGCCCGCCACTTCTGGGGAAGGACAGGTCCGCGCATCAGATCATAAAGAGGGCCTGCACCCGTACGCAGCATTTCTTCTTCTTCGGGAAATTCCGCAAGGTGCATGGAAAAAAAATGGCCCTTTCCAAGGGACCAGGACCGGGCCTTGCGCAGATGTTCCGGAGATGTGGAATACAGGGCATGACCCGCAGCCGCCACATGACGCCATTGCCTGGGATCGAGGGACAAAAAAGGCTTTGGCAGGGGCGGATGAGGGTCTCCGGGCAGGGTGAAGCCAAAGGCCTCACCGCAGAGGGTGTAATGAAGACCTGCTTTCTCCAAAGCCTGGGATACAGGCCATGGGTTCCGGCTGCCAATGTCCACCACATGGCCTGTGCCCGAAGCCCGAAGCCCCTTTGCCGCACTTTCCAGGATTTCCGGATCGCAATCCTGGAGATTGTTTTCAAGGAGGCTCCGCAGCCAGGGCACAAAACCTTCTTTCAGCCGGGTTTTTCCCTTGCAGTGACAGAGTTCCATATGGGTATGGGCATTGCACACCCCAGGGGTCAGGGTCACCTCCCCCAGGTCCTGTACCTCACCGTCGTAGCTTCTGCGTAAAAGCCTGTAAGACCCCACATCCAGGATCCGACCTTCCCGCACCAGCAGCAGGCCATCTTCCACCACCCTCTCCGGAGAAAGGCAGATTCTCCGGGCCCGCAGGGCCTGGGGGCCGTGATCATTTTTCTCATCCTTCAGCATACAAAACCCTGCCCGCAGACCCGTACGCAATCCCTGCCGCTTTCCTTGGCATGGTACATGGTTTTATCCGCCTTCTTGGATAATTCCGTAAGGTTGGTACCATGATCCGGGTAGATGGCAATGCCGATGCTGGCTGTGATCAATAGTCTGTGCCCCTCAATCTCAAAGGGAAGGCGCAGCCCTTCCCGGATTTTTTCCCCCACCCTGGAGGCATCTTCGGGCTTCTCAATTTCCGGAAGAAGGATGACAAACTCATCCCCGCCGATGCGCGCTGCCGTATCCGAATCCCGGAGCAGGGTCCACAGACGAGCCGCCACTTCCTGGAGAAGACGGTCGCCCACCCCATGGCCCAGGGTGTCGTTAATGGGTTTGAAGTGATCCAGATCCAGGAACATAAGGCAAAGCCGACCGCGGCGTCGGCTGGCGGCGGCCATGGCCATCTCCACACGGTCTTCAAAGAGAATGCGGTTGGGAAGGCCTGTGAGGGTATCATGCAGGGCCATGTGGGTCATGCGCTCTTCCAGAAGCTTGCGCTCCGTAATGTCAAAAAGGGTTCCTGTGCTGGAAGGCCTGCCTCCGTACACCGCCTGCCCTGCGGTCAACTCCACCCACCGGGCTTCACCGGCCTTGGTCCGTATCATCAGCTCATACCGGGGAGGGGCGGGCTCTCCGCTCTGACGGGCCAGGGCATTTTCCAGGGCCATCTTGCGGTAATCCGGGTGGATGAAATGGATGAAGTCCTCACGAAGAAGCTCTTCTTCCGAATACCCGAGGATATGGCTCATGGCAGGATTCACCAGCACAAAACGTCTTCCCTGCAAAACATAAATTCCGGCTGCGGCGTTGTGGGCCAGAGAACGGAAACGGGATTCACTTTCCCGCAGCTCCGTGTTGGTTGCTTCCAGCCTGGCATGGAGCATGTCGCTGATGTGCGCCACTTTCCGGAACTGTCGGGTCAGTTTTTCATACTTCTGGTAGAGAAAACGCAGATCTTCCAGAAGATCACTTCCGGCCAGAAGATCACTTCCGGGTGAAGGATGCTCGGCAAGTTTATCCCCGATTTCCTGCAGGCGCTTCTGATGTCCCATCATGGATATCCTCCGCCATCCACAGCTTCGGTGGTAAAGGGAAGGGAGAGATCCTCGCTGAACTCCTCGGCAATGTCCAGGGATCGGTCATCCTCCGGGTCATAGCGCCAGATCACCGCAGTTTTCCTCCCGCTCTGATAGGCTTCTTCGGCAAGGTCCAGAATATCCATCACCGCCTTGACACTGCTGGTGTTGAGGTAACGGACATGAAATTCGATGACAAGCCCCGCATCCGGCTCACTGAGATGGGCACTGATGGCCGCAAGGATGGGCTCATAGAAAAGCAGCACATTTTCCGGATAGGATTCTCCCGTAATCCGCAGAAGATTCTGTTCAGGCTCAAAGAGCACCGCCGGTGTGGAGACAGTGGCGTCAATACGGATGGCTTCCATAATATACTCCCAGGGTCTTCAGATCGTAGCGGAGAGGGTAAAAAAGGCATACACGCTGTCCACAGGACGCAGGGCATAGGATAAAGGCTCCTTCGCCAGACGCGCCATACTGATCAACCCAAGTCCCGCGCCTGCCTGAGGGTCCTTGTCCCTTGGCTTCCTGAGGGTTTCCTTGTACAGCCTGCGCAGGGCTGAGGCATCCAGAGTCCGGAGATGATCAATGTGAGCAAGGAGGCTGCCCGTATCCCCATGGGCCACCGCATTGCCCGAGCTGATGATGTAGCGATCCCCGCTCTGGCGCACCACCACAATGGCATTGGCCAGACGCTGGCTTTCCGTCTCACTTCCCGCTCTGCGGGCCGCATAATGGCGGATGTTCTGCACCTGTTCAATGTAGATGGAAAACACATCAAAAACCCGGCTTTTCTCCACACGTTCATTTTCCAGGTGTTTGCGAATGGCAAGCCCCAGCTCTTCAATGATGGTCTGGCTCAGGGAGCCATTGAAACACAGCATGATCTCCTCACGGGACAGAGTCTGCTGAAGCTCATAAAGATCAATCTGCGCATGCGACATGGCCTACTCCTTCACGGAACTTGGAAAATTTTCAATGCCAGGATCCAGGACGATCCCTTTCTGATTTCCCCCAGAGACCACCGGCCTGAACCCCATAACCGTGATATCATCCCGCTGATCCCCCGCCCCCTGATAGGCTTCAAGGGCCTGCTCAAGCCCTTTTTTCTGCATTTCCATGGGAAGGGAACTTAAGGCTCCCAGGGTGGCCACAAAACGACGGTTCCCGAAACTTAAGCCTTTTTCGCCCCCCACCTGATCCAGAAATCCGTCACTACTCATATAAAAAGTCATCGTTCCATCCAGCCTCAGGCTGTGCTCTTCAAAGGAGAAAAAGGGGTCGCTGCGGCGATATCCCAGGCTCTGCCGGGATCCCCGGATCTGGGTGCAGACCCCTTCTTTCACCCCATACAAGGACAGACGGGCTCCGGCAAAACGCATGCCTTTTTCTTCCGGATCCAGGCAGCAGAGGGCCATTTCCAGCCCATTGTCCATGCGTCCCTGATTCTGCTGACCATGCAGGGCCCTTTGCATGCGGCGATTAAATTCCCCAAGAAGCAGGCCGGGATGCTCCGGTCCCATCTCATTCACCAGGCCATCCAGGATGGCATGGGCGCTCATGCTCATCAGCGCCCCCGCCACCCCATGGCCCGTGCAGTCGCCAAGGCCCAGGACAAGCCTGCCACCATAACGGCGGACAAAGGCAAAATCGCCTCCCACCCCATCCCTGGGCCGCAGGATCAGAAAACTCTCCGCCAATTCGGCCCGCAGGGAATCCTCATCCGGCAGAAAAGCCCGCTGCAGGGTCTGACCATAGGCCAGGCCCTGTAAAATCTTTTCATTGGCCTCTTCCAGGCTGCGGGTGCGCTCCAGGACCCGCGCCTCCAGGGTCCGGGTGTGTTCCTCCACGGTCCGGGCCATGCCATTGAAGGCCCCGGTCAGATGCCCGATCTCATCTTTTCTCCGGATCGCAAGCCGCACGTGGTAGTCGCCCTCGGCCATACGGGAGGCGGCTGCGGCCAGTTTCCGTATGGGCGTCACCACAGAACGGTCGATCATCATGAGAAGCAGAATGGTAAACAGCAGAAAGAGAAGAGCTGGAGCCACAAGCATCCGGGCCAACCTCTCCATACCCGAAAGGCTGGCGAGATCCACCATGGAAAGGATAATCCAGTCCAGCTCCGGCAGGTAACCGATGGCCGCTATCCTTGGGCCGTCTTTCATGGAAAACTCCAGCACAAGGGAGGAAACGCTCCCCCGTCCCAGAATGACGGATATGGCTTCCCGGAGCTTTTTTTCATCCTCCTCCCCTTCCAGCAGGGAAAAGACCGTGATGAGGTTCTCCTCCTGCTGGGAGTGGATATTCATATTGATCAAAGCAGGATTTTCATGGGCAATGACAACACCCCGGCGATCCATGACAACCGCACTCACCCCGTGTTCCCTGGAATCCACAAATTCCGAGATAAAGGCGGAAATGTCGAGACCCGTTCCCGTGATTCCCATCCTTTTGTCCCCATCCAGGATCAGGGTATTGATCCACAGCTTCTTCACCCCCAAAGCATGGTTGACATCCACATTAAAACTGTAGGGCTGGGGCAGGTTCATGGCTGTGAAAAACCAGATATCCTCCGGTTTTCCGGGATCCAGGGTTTTCACCCACTCCCGGCCCCTCCGTTCCCCCTCGTGGGTGTCGTAGTAGTAGTCCAGACTGTCATCAAAGGCCACAAACCAACTTCCCCACTCAAAAAGCCTGGCAAAACTCCGCAACTCCCCAAAGGCTTCTTCCCGGAGTCCTTCGTCCCTCTGCGCCAGAGCCCAGCGCCTGAGAAAGGCCGAATCCGCAAGCTTCCGGCAAAGGGCCAGCTCCCGGCCGATGGCGCCGCTGATCCGCTCCTTCTGCCAGAGGATATGACGCACAGCAAGGTCCCGGCCCAAGCCTTGGCTGATCCTGTGGGTCATACCCGTCCAGACCAGAAAGCCCACGGCCCCGGCGGGGATCAGGAGAAACAACACAAGAAGTAAAATCCGCTTTCGGATGCCCATGCGCGCACGCCTTCGCTGCTTTCTTCAGAACCTTTTTTCGAAAATGCCCCGGAAAAAACCCTGTTTTTTATCACCTTCCGCTCTAATGCCCGATCTTTCAGCACAGGGTGCAAGATAGCAGAATCCAGCGTTTTTGCCATGGATTTTGTAAAGACCCGTCCAGCCTCTTCCGGGAAGGCAATTGACAAAATCCTCGGTTGTTGTGTAAGAATTCTCCACACCTCACTGAAAAATTCCTGCAACCCGAACCATGGATCGCCCTATGCGCCCTTCCTTCTCCCTTCTTCGGGAAATCCTTTCGGACCTGCCCTCCGGCCAGGGCCTTTCCGGCCTCAGCATGGGCGTGATCACAGGCCTCATCACCCTGGTGGTTCAGGTCTCCTTTGCTGCCATGATCTTTGCAGGCCCCCTGCAGATACACGCCCAACGGGCCATGGGGCTGACACTCGCGGGTGCCGTGGTGCTGCTTTTCCTCACAGCCCTGTTCGGAGGCTTCCGATCCAGCATCAGCTTTCCCCAGGATGCCTCCACCGCCATCTTTGCAGGAGCAGCCGCAGGCATGGCCGCAGCCCTGGTAACCGCAGATCCGGATACGGTTTTCATCACCCTGGTGGCAGCTCTCATGCTTTCCACACTGGTGACGGGCCTGTTTTTCATTCTGGCCGCACGTCTGCGTTTTGCAGAACTTCTGCGCTTCATGCCCTATCCCGTGGTGGCTGGTTTTCTTGCGGGTACAGGCTGGCTGCTCACCGCAGGCAGCCTGGAAGTGATGACCGGGCTTTCCCTTTCCACGGAAAACCCTGGCCTTCTTTTCCACAAATCCATGCTCATGCTCTGGGTTCCCGGCCTCATCTACGCCCTTGTTCTTTTTTTCTGCCTGCGCCGCTGGTCCCATTTTCTCATACTCCCCGGTTCGCTGATGGCGGCCTTCCTCCTCTGCCACGCCGCCCTGGCTCTCCTGGGTATCTCCATGGAAGAAGCGAGAAACATGGGATTTTTCTTTACCCCTTTCTCCTCAGCCCGGATCTGGCCGGTCTTCAGCCTTTCGGATTTTTTCAGGGTCGAGTGGACGGTAATCCTTGAACAGACCCCCACCCTGATCCTCATTCCCTTCATCGCCCTCATCGGCCTTCTGCTCAACACCAGCGGCATTGAACTGGCCTCTCAGCAGGATCTGAATCTCAACCGGGAACTCATGGTCAATGGCGGGGGTAATATCCTCGCCGCCTTCACAGGCGCGCCTGCGGGCTACACCTCCATCAGCCTTTCCCTGCTGGGATTCAAGACCGGCGCCCAGACCCGCCTTGTGGGCCTCAGCGCTGCGCTTCTGCTGGGCTGCACCCTCTTTTTCGGAGGGCAGATTCTCTCCTTTTTCCCCAAAGCCCTTCTCGGCGGTTTTCTGCTCCTGCTTGGCCTCTCCTTTCTCTCGGATTTCATCCTCGACACCCGCAGCCGCATGCCAGGCCCTGATTATGCCATTGTACTGGCGGTTTTCGGCATCATCGGCCTTTTTGGCTACCTCCAGGGCGTGCTTTTCGGGCTTTTTTCCACCATCGTCCTTTTTGTCTTACGCTTCAGCCGCATCCCCACCCTGGCCAGGGCCGCCACAGCCGCATCCATCCGCAGCGCCCGTCAGCGTCCTTTGCCCCATCAGCGCATGCTTCTCGAAAACGGCCATAAAATTCAGGTTTTTGAACTTACCGGCTATCTTTTTTTCGGATCCATCAGCACGCTCGCCTCCACCCTCCTTGAAAAAATCGAAGGTCAGCAGCCCCGTTGCATTGTCATGGATTTCAGCAAGGTTGCAGGCTTTGATGTGTCTGCGGTCAACAACTTTCTCCGCCTGGCCCAGAAACTTTCCGGCCGCAACCTCACCCTTGTCCTCGCCGCAGCGCCGCCCCGCTTTGAAACCCTTCTCCGCCAGGCCGGAAGCGAGACACTGAACGCAGCAATTTTCACCTTTGAAGATGCGAACACAGCGCTGGAATGGAGTGAGGAAAGGGTGCTGAAGGAAGCACAAAAGGAGGCGAGCCAGACCCTGCTCCAGGAACGCATGAGCAAGGACGCCCTTTTTGATGCGGTGTCCGATGGTCTCTTAAAAAATCTTGCGCATCAGGAAAAGGTGGAATCCCTGCTCAAGAAACTCCATCCTTTCCTTGAAATCAAAAGCATTGAAGCCAGGGCAATGATCCTGCGCTCCGGCCAGAAGGTTGAAGCCGCAGTCTTTGTGCAGGAAGGTTTCGTACGGGAATACCGGGCAGGAGAAGGCGGCAAGCACATCGCCCTCCGCACCTTAGGCCCTGGAACCTTTTTTGCCGAACCCGCAGCCTATGGTCCCTGGCTCGCCTCCCAGGCCTATGTGGCAGAAAGCCCCGCAGAGCTGGCCTTTCTCACGCCTTCCGCCTTCAGAAAGCTGGAAATTCAGGATCCCAGTACAGCCCTGGAATTGCATCGCCTCCTGATTTCAGGCTGCCTGCGGGAAGGGGAATGAGGGATTCTCCCTATCGCGGAATATGCTGAAAGATCTCATCCGCAGCCACCAGGATGTCCACGGGCGCATCATAGCCGATCTCCATGGCTGTGCTGAGATTGATGGCAATCTTCGGAGGATCCTCAAAAATCATGGGTAGGGTTCCAGGCCTTTCTCCGGAAAGAATGCGCACAAGAATTTTTGCGCTGAAATCCCCCACATAAAAAAAACCCACCTGGGAGATGCTCATCAAAAGCCCCATGCGCACCTCATCACTGCCGGACTGGGAAAAGGTGGGAATCTGATCCTTCAGGGCTGCTTCCACAAGAAGGGGAAGGGTTTTTGCGTTCAGGGACTTCTGGGCGGTCACGTACAAGGCATCCACCTCCCGGCCAAGCCTTGCGTAGCAATCCAGAAGCAGCGCCTCTTCGTCGGTCTGCTCCCTGCCGTCGGGAATGGCGCAGGTAAGCACCTGAAAACCGCGCTCCTCCCCCACGGCCCGCACCGTATCCAGAGCCGCATAGCTTCTGCCCGCCACCGTATCCTTGAAAACCAGGCCCAAGCGCTCAAATCCCACCGTATCATGGAAAATCCGCACCTGTCTTTCATAGCGCCGGGGATCCATGCGGGCATGGAGCCATGAAGGATCACCGGGACGTCCATCCCGAAAGAGTCCTGCACCCACGGCGTCACTCACCGCCATCACAAGAACAGGAACCCCCGGATCCTCCTTGCTGAGATCCTGACCAGCCCAGGTTCCCATGGCCAGCACAAGATCCGCTTTTTTTGCCTTAAGATCCTGGTAGAGACGGGCCTGCACAAGGGGACGCCGGGCATTCTCCCAGTCGCAGGTATAATAGTTCTCTTCAGGAAAGGACAGGCGCGGTGCTTCCAGGGCAGCGGCCCAGGTCCAGAGCTCCCGGCTTGTTTTCAGCTCTGCGGCCGGACTTTCCGGAAGCCAGCCCATCTGAAACAGGGCATGGAAAAGCGCCCGCATGGAATCACTGTATTCCCCATAGGGTCCGCCTTCCACATAGGCCAGCCGCCAGGGCCCGCCCTCCTCCCTTCCCCCCGAAGCCGCCAGGGCCTCAACCGCAATGGCCGGGGAAAGCCCCATGAGCATCCCCAGTACCAGCAGCCCCAACCGCATTCTGCCCATTCGCCACCACCCGGTACGCATCTTTTTCCTCCTTTTACATCCTCGAGATCCTGAATGCTTCGCCCTGTTTCCGCCGCACCACCACCAGAACCCCGTCGGATTCCTTAAGATCCAGCCCCTGGGCCATGGGGTCCCGCCGTGGAAAGGACCAGGGATCCTCCCCGTACTCCATACCCACAGCCCTGCGGACAAAACGCACGGTGAGATTCCGTACCACCGCTTCCACCCTGTGCGCGTCCCCTTTCACATGGTCTGCGTAAATCTGGGTGAAAAGGGAAAAGGCCTCTCCCAGCACCTCAGGCGGCAGCAGAATCACTTCCTCATCCTCTGCCAGGCGAGGCCAGATATCATAGTATGCGGAGTATCCGCCTGTCACAAGTCTCACCCAGGAATAAAGAGATGCAGGCTGCATACAGGTGGTGAAAAGAATATCCGGCTCAAAGGACAGGATCCAGCGTGCCATGGCCTGTCCCAATCCCCGGATCTGCACTTCCGGAAGCAGGGCCCGGATGTGTACATAGGCGGCTTTTTTTTCCACCCCCGCATAAACCGCAGGCCCGATGTCAAAGGAAGAAGTACCCACAAGTTCGCCATCCCGGCTGCGGACAAAAAGTGCATACCGGGTCCGGGGCAGAGGATCAAAAAAATAATGGCGCACCACATAACGCCAATCCTTTTCTGAAAGAAAAATCTTTGGAAAAAAAGCGGTCAGCTCTTCCTGCAGGGTTTCCCTGGCAAGGTCAGACCAACGGAGAATCTCCTGCGTGGAAAAGGCCTTGGCCCGTAAATCCAAGTTTTCAAATTCCTGCAAGCAGATATTTTTCATGCTCTTTCTCCACGCATGGGACGAGCGGGAATGCTCAGCGCACCAAAAAGCAGGGTGAGGAAAAGGTAGCTGAGACCCACAATCAGAATCGCTTCTTTCACCTCGCCTGCGGCCAGAAGAATGCTGAAAATGAGAGGCCCCGCCACCTGGCCCAAACGCGCCACAAAAAAGATAAGCCCCATGGCCCGCCCTTCCCCCACCTCCCGGCTCACCGGCAGGTTGATGGCGTATGCATTCCGGGCGGCATTGAAGCAGGCGGCAAATCCCAGAAGCAGAATTCCCAGCCCCACGGCCATCAGGCCCTCCCACAGGTAAAAAATGCCAAAGGCAGCACTGCCCAGAAGACCGGCAAGGGCAATGGGCAGTCTCGGCAGACGGCTACCCAGGCGTCGGGTGATCCAGGGTGCCAGGTAAATCATGCACACCCCATACAGCATGAAAAAACGACCGATGGTTGACTGACTGACTCCCATGGCATTCAGGTAAATGGGGCTGAAATAATTCATAAAGCCCACAAGGGCGATGGCTGCGGGCAGGCTGCTGCAAAAAATCACCGCGAGAATACGGCGATCCTTGAAAAAAAAGATCAGACTTTTCTCCGCAGGGGCCTGATCATTCCGGGAAGCTAAACCAAAAAAGCCTTTCAGGTAAAAAAAGGATGCCGAAAGACTCAGAATCAGGGCAAGACCTCCCAGAAAAAACACCGGAGGATAGCCTGTCCGGTCCGCCAGCAGAGCGCCCACTGCGCTGCCGCAGATGCTTCCGGCAATGCAGCCTGCATAAAATTCCGAAAGTCCGATTCCCCTGTTCTCCCTGGAGCTCACCGCCACCACAAAGTTCTGGCCCGCCATGTAGGCAAGGCCATAGCCATAGCCCACAACTCCCATGCCCAGAAGGTAGAAAAGGGGAGCCTGGGCCCAGGCGGCCATAAAGAAACCACAGGCCGCAAGACCAAGACCTGTGAGAAAAGGCCACTGCCAACCCGCCCGATCACTCCACTTGCCAGCCCCCAGAAAGGCCAGGGCCGTACACATCATCTGAATGGTAATGGGCAGACCCAGTACGGTTTCTTTGGGAAGTCCGGCAATGGGCTGATAAAGAACCGCCATGTGCAGGGGCAGAAAGGAAATGGCGATGTCCGTTCCGAAAAAAAAGAAAAAGGCCATCACCCGCATCCGCGAAACGCCGGGATTCCAGGTGGTCGCCGGAATTTCTGCGTCACCTCTCTTCCGGCTTCGCGAGAGAAAGGCCAGAAGCTCGGAGCCCAGAAAAAGGGAAACCAGCGCCACCGTGCCCGCATCCCAGTACAGGGCATGGGCCTGCCTGCGGATGTGGGCCCGGGAAAGCTGGGAGCGGATATACCCCCTGATCTCGCCTTCCACAGAAAGGGGGATGGAAAACACGTCCCTGTCTTCCTTCGGCCAGGGTCGCGGCGCATTTTCACGGGAAAAAACGCCCGAAGAGCTGTGCAGCACGCGAGAGGAGGCATCTGTGATACGGATCTCAGCCACCTCAGGAAGCCGGGCCAGGCTGCGGGCCAGCAGCACATCCACCTTATAAAGGCGCTCCAGGGAGAGACCAAGGCGCAGCAGGTGCTCCACCTCCTTCTGCAAAAGCCCGTTGAGTACAAAAACCCGTTCTCCGTAAAGGTGGGAAAGATCCGCCTCGTAGGCCCGCACCCGTTCCGCAATAAAACCTGCCTGACAGAGGCAGATCACCACAAGAAGCAGGCGGTGCAGGGAAAAACGCCTGGCCGGCAGACCAAGGAGGAGCAATCCCAGGCCTGCGCTAAAAAAAAGACTTCCGGAGAGAAGGCTTTTCACCAGCATGCGTTTCCAGGCTTCCCGAACCGGCCCATGATCAATGGTGAAAAGCACAAAACCCACACCCAGGCCGTCAACGTCCTCAAGGGTGCGGAAAATCACATGGCTGTCCCCGTGACGCAGGGTTTTGGACGCATCCTTCTGGATAAAAGCCAGCACCCGCTTTTCAGGAAAGGTTCCCACCAGATCCCTTTGGGTGCTGTAGCGAATTTCTCCGTCCGCCAGCAGTATATCCATGCGGTTTCTCTCTTTTTCCGGCATGGCAACCATGGCCTCGGTCAGAAGATCCGCCATGCCGTAAAAGTGGGGAAGGGATTTCCCAAAACGCAAAGATTGTTCAATGCGCCGCTCCAGCTCCCCGGCCTGCACCGCATAACGGCCCAGAAGGGATTCCGTGTAGCGATTTTCCAGGGTGAGCAGAATCAGGGCCGTTGTAAAGCCAAGGCTGATCAGAAGAATGAGGGCACAGGCCGTAAAAATCCGTATTTTTCCGTTGGCAAACGGGTTATGCGCTGAAAGAATCAATGCCCGCTCCTTCTTCCAGACGAAAGCCCGTCCAGACCCCCTCCCAGAGGATTTCCGGATCGCCATAGAGGTACCATTCCCGTTTTCCGGGGATCACCGTGTAGCCCGATGCATTCATGCGTCTCCGGGCCATTTCCGGCACAACACGGATGGCATCCCCCTTTCCCAGCACAGCCGCACAGGCCAAAGCGCCCGTACCGCAGGAAAGGGTTTCGCGCAGATTGCCCCGCTCAAAGGATCTGAAAAAGATCACTTCACCGTTCTGACTGGCTCTGGCCACCATAAGGTTGATGCCCTCAGGAAAAAGCCCCGGATACTGAGAGGGAATCTGCCCGCCCAGGCGACGGAGCAGGCCTTCGCCCCCATCCTGCCGGGATTCCTCCCCTCCCTCCATTTCCGGGAATAGAGAAAGGGCCCCTTCCCTGGGCTCTATGTCCGATGTGCGCACCACAAGATGGGGTTCTCCTGTGAACACGGGGTAGGCCCTCAGGGAAAAGGTCTCCTCCGCCTGCGCGGTAAACCCCTTTTTCCGACGCGCATCCAGGTGCAGGGACAAAGGTCCCATGGGACTGGAAAATTCCGGATAGAGATCCGGCCGGAAAAGAAATTCCGGCATGGGTTCCGGTGCGGGTACGCGGATCCAGCGTCTTCCCCCCGTTTCACCGGAAACCACCATCACGGGTTTTCCCGTGGGAATCTGGGTTCTGAAGGCCGTGGCCTTCACCCCATAGCGATCCGCAAGGTAACGTCCGGCGCAGAGCAGACCATTGCCACAGCTTAAGGACTCCGATCCGTCGGGCTCCAGAAGACGAAAGGAAATGCCGGAAGAATCCGTTGGATGCTTTCCTCCCAGGCGTATCAGCCCGTCTCCGCCCACGCCTTGGTAAGGATCCGTAAGTTTTCTTGCCAGATCCGCCATCAGGACGTCCGGCATGGGATCCCGGCCCAGCTCATCCACAAAGATAAAATGATTGCCGCAGACATGCATTTTAATAAAGGGAAGGCGCATTCAGAAATTTCTCCCTCAGAAAATCTTTAAAATTTCCACACCAAAGATATAGAGATGGAGCCATGGCGTCCGTATGCCGAGGATTGCTTGCCGTATATATCCAAAAAGTCTCCGATTGTCTTCCTCATTATTGAAATTCTTCTTTCTGAAGCCACAACGCTTCCTGCATTTTCACCTTTACGGCAAAAAACACTTCAGGCATATTGCCACCACGTTCATACTTTTTATAAGTATAAAGACTTACCCACGGCGTGTCGCCCCAGGTGGCTGCGACTGAAACAGGAAAAGACATGAAGCAACACCTTCCCTGGATGGCGGGTCTCCTCGCCCTTTGCATCGCAAGCCTGCCGCTCCCCCTTCTGTCCCAGGATGCCTCCTTTGCGCCAGAGCCCGAATTTCCTCCCACCCTGGAGCTCAGCCTCACCGAAGCCATTCACCTGGCCTTAAGGCAGAACAGAACCATTGAAAGTGCCTATCTTTCAAGAATCCTTGAAAAATTTCAACTGGCCCAGAACCTCGGCCGTTTTTCCCCTCACATTGACATCAGCCCCACAGCCACGGCCAGAACCCAGGGATCAACCACCGATTATGCATCCGATGGCCCCGAAACCCTCAGGCCCCAGACCGACATGGCCGGATTCTCCCTTCTCAGCAGCCTCACCCAGAAAATTCCCACAGGCGGTGAGATTATTTTTGCCTGGGAAAACGGCTTTGAAAGCCGCTACCTCCATGAGACCGGCGCTTCCGGAGAGCAGCAGAGCGGACTTTCCCAGTGGTCCATCGGCTTTCGCCAGCCCCTTTTAAAAGACGGGGGCCTTGCCTACAATCTTGCCCCCATCCGACGGGCGGCCATGCAGGAGGAAAACAATATCCGCTCCTTAAGGGACACCCTGATTTCCACCGTATCCGGCGTCATCCAGGATTACCGGACGCTTTTATCCCTTTACCAGGATATGGAGGTTCAGGAAGACGCCCTGGCCAAGGCAAGGGAACAGCTGGAAGTCACCCGCATCATGATTGAAACGGGAAGGCGTGCGGCCAACGAAATACTACAGTCCGAAGCCAATCTCGCCCGCCAGGAACTGGCCTTTGAAGAGGCAAGGGCCCAGATGGACGATGCCCACCTGGCCCTTCTGCAACGTTTAGAGATCAGCGGCGACACCACCCTCATTCCCACGGAAAAAATCACCTACAAACCCATACAGCCCGTTTTTGAGGAATGCCTGGCCCTGGCTCTGGATCGGGACAACGCCTACCTCAGCGCCCTCACTTCCCTGGAATTATCCAAAATCAGCGTTTCAGACGCCGAAAATCAGAGGCTCTGGAACCTGGATCTGGAGGGCGCATACAAAGACGGGTGGCATCACCTGCGCCCCGCCCCCTCCTACCGCCAGGAAGACTGGTGGGTGGGACTGAGTTTAAAAATCCCCCTGCCCCTCTACGGAGATGCCAAGTACAACCGTGAGATGCCCCTTCTTTCCGCGCGTATTCAGCTTCGCAAGGCACAGATGCAGCTTCTCACAGCACGGGAGTCTCTGGAAAACAACATCCGCAATGCGGTGCGTCAGGTGGCTTCCAGCCTCAAACGGGTGGAGCTTGCAACCAAGACGCGCCAGTTTTCCGAAGAAAACTTCCTCGTGAGTGAACTCCAGTTCAAGCTGGGAAGAATTTCCAACGCGGACTTCATCCGCGAACAAGACAAGCTCCGGGATGACAGGCTGGCCGAAATCCGGGCCATCATGACCTACCAGAATACCCTCACCCGTCTGGATGCCATGCTCGCCACCACCCTGGATACCTGGAACATCGCCTTTATCACCGAGCGGGCCGATCTTGAGACTGAATATCTCGGCAACAACACCTGGATGCTGAACCGCTGACCCCTTAAGGATTCCCATGACTTCCGAGCATGATCTTCAAAAGGATTTCCACGAAAGCGTTCTCCACAACATGCGTGACGGGGTCATGGCCCTCAGTTTTGAAGGCCGGATCACCCTCTTCAACCCTGCGGCTTCGGCCATCCTCGGCCTGGACGGGGCTTTGGTGCGGGAAAACACCTTTGCAGAAGTCTTCCTTGCCGCAGAAACGGACAACGACGCCTTCAACCAGATGGTGCTGGATGCGGTGACCCGTAAAAAGGTGGGGCAAAGGGAAACCGTTTCCTTTATCCGTCCCGATGGCCGTGAAATGACCTTAAGCCTTTCCTCTTCCTGGTTGCAGCGGGAAAACGACCGGGAAGCCCAGGGTGTGGTGGTGGTCTTTTCCGATATCACGGAGCTGAGGGCACTCCAGGAGCAGGAAAAGGAAAACACCCGCAGACTGGCCAGGGCCTACGAGGAGCTTGAAACCACCAATCTCCGTCTGACAGAGCTTCTGAAAAAAGTTCAGGTGGTCAGGGGCTTTGCCACCCTGGGCATCATCCTCTTTTTTGTGGGGCTTGGGTATTTTCATTTTCAGGGTTTCAGGGGCCTGCGCACCCCTTCCATACCCCATTCCACCCCAGGCTCCGCAGAAGGGGAAAGGCGCTTTCATACCGTAACAGGCAGCCCCGTTTCCTCGAACATCTCCCTTTCCGGCCGTCTCCAGCCCCTCGAGGAGATCATGCTCACAGCGCCCTTTGACGCCAAAATCCTGGAGCGCCATTTTTTCTTCGGTCAGGTGGTCAGGGAAGGTGAGCTGCTCCTTCTTCTGGACACAGCGGAGATGGAGGTGAAGCTCCGGGAAGCAAGGAGCAGCCACATCAAGGCCCAGCAAAGTTATCAGGAACTGGCATCCTGGGAAGACAGCGTGGAAATGGCCAGAGCCAGACGCAGTCTGCAGCGGGCGGAAAACAACCTTGAGACCCATGTCCGCCAGCTGGAGGAAGCCTCCCTCCTCTTTGAAAGGGGAATCATCCCCGCCCAGGAGCTGGACCGGGCAAGGCAGCAGGTGGAAACCAGCCGCATGGATCTCATTTCCAGCCGGGAAGAAATGGCCTCCACCCTCAAAAAAGCCAATACTGAAAACCTCAGCATTGCCCGAATGGAGCTGGACAACGCCAGGACCCGGCTTCTCGAAGTGGAGCGCCTGATCCAGAAAGCCGAAGTCCGCGCACCCGTATCCGGTGTGGTGATCCAGCCTGTCACGGAAGACAGCAAAAAAGCCTCCCTCGATCAGGGGGCCAGGGTGCAGGCAGGGGCCTCCCTCCTTGCCCTCGGGGATCTCAAAGGCCTCCGGGTACTCTCCCGTGTGGATGAGGTGGATATCGGAAGACTCTCCCTGAACCAGAAGGTAAGGGCCAGGGGCGATGCCTTTCCCGGCATTGTGCTGGAAGGCCTCCTGACCCACATTTCAGCCCAGGCCACCGCAGGCAGCGGCCGGGATGCACCGGGCTTTGACGTGCAGGTCACCATTCCCGAACTTGAGCCCAGGGCCGGTTCCGCCATCCGGGTGGGCATGAGCGCAGACCTTGAAATCCTTGTGTACGACAATCCCAAAGCCCTGCTGGTTCCCCTTCATCTGGTGCGGCCCATGGGGAATCGTACCTGGGTGCGGGTTGTCACGGCAGAAGGGCAGACAGAGGAAAGAGAAGTGACAACGGGCATCACCACCTTTGGCTCCGTTGAAATCCTCTCAGGCCTTGAACCCGGAGAACGCCTCGGGGAATGGACGCCATGAGCCTTCTCAAGCTGGAAAACATCAGAAAATCCTTTCATCTGGGACCTGTGCAGGTGCATGTGCTCAAGGGGGTGAGCTTTGAGGTCAGGGCCGGGGAGATGCTTGCCATCATGGGCACTTCGGGCAGCGGAAAATCCACCCTCATGAACATCATCGGCTTTCTCGATCAGCCGGATTCGGGCCGCTATCTTCTGGAAGGACGGGAAACGGCCAGGCTTTCGGACAAAGAGCTTTCCACCATACGCAACCAGAAAATCGGCTTTGTCTTTCAGCAGTTCAATCTCCTGGGAAAACTCACGGCCCTTGAAAATGTCTGCCTTCCCCTGGTGTACCGGGGCATTCCGGAAAAAGAGCAAAGGCCCATGGCCATGGAAATGCTGGAAAAGGTGGGCATGGGCGACAGGGCCGGGCACAGACCCATGGAGCTTTCCGGCGGACAGCAGCAGCGGGTGGCCATTGCCCGCGCCCTGGTGGGCGCTCCCTCCATTCTCCTTGCCGATGAACCCACAGGCGCCCTCGACACCCGCGTGGGCCAGGAAATCATGGATCTTTTCCTGGAACTGAACAGCACAAGGCAGATCACCACCCTTATCATCACCCACGATCCCCGCATCGCAGGCCAGTGCCCCGGCACAATCCGCATGCAGGATGGTGCCGTTGCCGGAACGGAGAAAGCCCCATGATCCTCAAAGCCAATCTCCGGGAAGCCGCACGATCCCTTGCCGCCTCCCGCCAACGTTCCATCCTGGCCCTTCTTGGAATAGTCATCGGCATTGCCTCGGTCATCGCCCTCGTTTCCATCGGTTCCCTGGCCCAGCGGGAAAGCATGCGCCAGTTCATGGAAATGGGAACGGACATCCTCTCCATCCAGAGGGAGCAGGGGCGGGGCGACAGGGAATCATCGGGCTTTCAGCTTCAGGATATCCTCGCCATACCGGAAAGCCTCCCTTCCATCGATACCGTGGCCCCCTATGCCTCTTCCTATGGAGAGCTGAGAAAGGACGGCAAACGCATGGCTGTGCCCCTTCTCGGGGTCACCGCCTCCTTTCTGGACATGAACAAGCTTGCCATGATCGAGGGCCGCTTCATCTCCGACCTCGACGGCCTCACTCCCCATGCCTGCCTCAGCAGCAACCTCGCCCAGAAACTCAAGGCCCAGGGAATCGCCACCCAGCCCGGAAGTGAGCTCTATTATGAAAACCGCAGAGTCACTGTGGTGGGCACCCTTGCATCCGCGCCCATGGGTGGCATGCGGCCCTATGAGATCCAGGAAGGCCTCCTCCTGCCCCTTCCTGCCCTGCTGCGCATGCCTTCCCAGAGTGGCATTCACACCTTCATGGCCCGCCTGACTCCGGGTTTCAGCACAGCCCAGGGTACGGCAGAAATCCGCAGCTATTTTTCCGGTCTTCCGGGAAAAACAGAGCTGCGCATCATGAGTCCTGAAGAAATTATCGCCCACATGGAGCGTCAGTTCCGCATGTTCACCCTGCTTCTCGGAGCCATCGGCAGCATCTCCCTCATTGTGGGCGGTGTGGGCGTCATGAATGTCATGCTGGTCTCGGTGACGGAAAGAAAGCGCGAAATCGGTATCCGCAGGGCTTTAGGGGCCAGAAAAAAGGACATTCAGTGGCAGTTTCTCATCGAATCCGTTCTCCTTTCCCTCGTGGGTGGACTTGTGGGAAGCCTCATCGGTGTGGCCACCTCCTGGGGCATTGCCCGGTTTTCAGGATGGCAGTTTGAGCTGATCCATGGCGCCCTGATTCTCGGCGTCGGGGTCTCCGTAGCCATTGGCATCTTTTTCGGCTACTATCCCGCACGTCAGGCTGCGGCCCTGAACCCCATCCAGGCCCTGCGTACGGACTGAAAACAGCTGTTTTTCCCTTACCCTTTCCCATGGAAACGGCACCTATGAGCAAGCCAGCCCCCTTTTCCCCTGAAGTGGAAAAACTTCTGAAACTCATGGAACAGATCTGCCATGATCTGGCCTGGAACCGTTATGACCGGGCAGAAGCCCTGTTTGAACTCACCCGCAGTACAATCTATCCTGAGCCCATCGCAGGGCTTGCGGAATCCTTTGGTATGATGCTGGTCAAAATCGAGACGCGGGAATTTCAGATGGAAGAGATGCTGAAAAACCTCAAAGAAACCAGCAAAGCCCTGGAAATCTCCCGCAGGCAGCTTCTCAAGGAAAACGAAGGCCTGAAAAAAGGACTCATGGAGCGCTTTTCGCCTAAACGCATTGTGGGTCAGAGTCAGTGCATGCGCCATCTTCTGGATCAGACGGAACGCATCGCAGACACGTCCGTGAACGTACTCATCACAGGCGAAACGGGAACGGGAAAGGAGCTCATCGCCAAAGCCCTGCACTACAACTCCATCCGCAAGGCAGGCCCCTTTATCGCCATCAACTGCTCAGCCATTCCGGAAAGCCTTTTTGAAAGTGAGCTTTTCGGCATTGAAAAGGGCATCGCCACAGGGGTTGCCATGCGAAAGGGCCTTGTGGAGCAGGCAGGCGGGGGCACCCTCTTTCTCGATGAGATCGGGGACATGCCCTTGAACATCCAGGCCAAAATCCTGCGGGTGCTGGAAGAACGGGAGGTCACACGGGTGGGCGGCTCTGCCGTCATTCCGGTGGATCTGCGGGTGGTGGCCGCCACGCACCGGGACCTGAAGGCTGAAACAAAGGCCGGACGTTTCCGGGAGGATCTTTTCTTCCGCCTTAACGTCATCTCCCTTGCCCTTCCCCCCCTGCGGGAGCGGTCCGAAGACATCCCCCTGCTGCTTCAGCGTTTTCTCGATCTTCACTGCCGTCAGATGAACCGCCCCCTTCTCAGGGTCAGCCGGGAAGCCATGGACTGCCTTATGGCCTATCCCTGGCCCGGCAATGTGCGGGAGCTTGAAAACGAGGTGGAGCGGGTGGTGGCCCTGTCCTACGCCCAGCAAATCCGGGTGGAAGACCTTTCCCCCCATATCCAGAAGCCCCGCCGAGACCAGATGCTGGAAGGGGATGCGGTGGCAAACAAAACCCAGGAGGTCAGGGAAACGACATTTCTGCCTGAATCAGAGTCGAAATTCAGCCTGGAAGCCAACGAAAAAAAACTTGTGGAAAAGGCCCTCAGCGCTGCTGGCGGCAACAAGAGCCTCGCCGCCCAGATGCTGGGCATCAGCCGGGAAGGCTTGAGAAAAAAACTCCAGAAATTCTCCTGAGATCTGGCGTCTCCCGCACCTCTTCGTTCTCTGTCAACCAAGGGGGAGGGCCGGGTTTTGGTTATGGATTCTGGTTTTTTCTGCCATCTGTCCTTCATTCCCAAACCAGGCAAGGATACGATCCCAGAGTGGCCAGGCCCTGTCCCGGAAGTAGCCCATATGTCCTATGGAACCCCATGCTTCCACCTTGGGGTCGAGATCCATTCGGGTCAGACGGGCTCCGCTGTAGCCCTGCATGAAGGCATCCCGCGAAACAGGCAGCGCCCACAGATCATCCAGAGCGGAGATGCCCAGAAGGGGTGTGCGCACCTCTGCGTAAAGGGCTTTCATGTGGGGCATCTCCGGGTCATCGAAAAAATAGTGGGGAAAACGGCACCAATGCCGCCACTGCTCATACACCCCAAGGGGCAGATCCTCCCCCATGCCCAGCATGGCAAAGGGGCAATACCCCTTCCAGCGGGTCAGAGGGGGCAGCACCACGTTCCACAGAAATCGGACACGCAGGCTTTCTGCAAAGGGCATCCAGCCATGCCATCCCGCACCCGCGCCCAGGGTGCAGCAGGCGGTCAGCAACTCATGGTTGGGCAGAAGCCCCAGAGCATGGCCTCCGTAAGAGTGCCCCACCAGAAAAAGAGGCTGATCCGCTGCGGCCATGGCACCCACCGCTGCGGCAAGGTCCAGACGACCCCAGTCCAGGCATCCGGCCTCAAAACCTTTCAGGTTTGCGGGTCTCGACTTCCCAATGCCCCGATAATCCAGGGTGAGAACGGTGAATCCCTGCCTGCTGGCATGGCAGGCAAAACGACGGTAAAAATCCTGGGGAACGCCCGTGGCTCCGGCCACCACCATATGACCCTTTACGGGACCTTCCGCCTCAAAACGGGTTGCAGCCAGGGGATATCCGTCGAGAGCGGAGAGTGGAAAAGGCACCCCCTTGTCTTTGCTTGTCATAGTCATGGTCCACTCCTTTAGGTTGGGGTTGCGGGAAAGAAGAAAATAGTACGCACGCAAATCAATATCTCCAAACTATTCCTCGTGCGTAACAATGTCAAGCAAAAGCCCTGACCTGCTGCGGATCCATGTGGTCAAGATGACCGGATTCATGGTAAGGGGCACCATGCAGCTCACGACAGACTGCCCCGCAAAGGCCCGACCTGAAACCAGGCTGGAGTAGAGAAGGCCATGCAAACCAGACCAAGGTGGGTTTTTCGAATGCCTTTCACGGATGCAGGCCAGCGGATAAAAATCCGAAACCGGACGCTCCTGAAACCTTCTTTTAAAAGACCGGCCCCACTAAGCCGCCTGACAGGATACCGATGAAAGAGACCCTCAAACCCCTATGGCTCATCACCCTGCTCCTCTTCCTCACCTCTCTCCTTCTTCTGGCTTCAGACATCGGCCAGCGCAGACCCGCCACCCAGGACACGAAAAAGCCCTATCCCGACATCGCCATCTTCCAGATCACCTCCACCTTTCTCATTGATGCCCATGTGAAAGGCATTGTGGATCGGCTGGAAGAAAAGGGAATGCTGGCCCCGGACCGGAAAAACCTTAAAATCTACAACCCCCAGGGGGATATGCCCACGGCCAATGCCATTGCAAGGGACATCGCGAGCAGCCCCTTTGACGTGGTCATCACCTCCAGCACCCTGGCCCTCCAGACCTTTGCCAGTGCCAATGCCGCCACCCGAAAACCCCACATTTTCGGTGCGGTCACCAACCCCTACACCACAGGGGTGGGCATTACCGGGCCAGAGCCGGATCAGCATCCGCCCTACCTTGCGGGCATCGGCACCTTTCAGCCGGTGCGGGAAGCCATCACCATCGCCCGTGAGATGCATCCCGGCCTCAGACGCATCGGAGTGGTCTGGAACCCGGCGGAACAATCTTCCGAATCCTGCCTCATCGAAGCAAGAAAGACCGTGAAGGATCTGGACATCCAGCTCATGGAAGCCATTGCCGCCAACACCTCGGAAGTCTATGAAGCTACCCAGTCTCTCATCTCAAAAGGAGCGGAAGCTCTGTGGATCGGAGGAGACGTGGTGGCCACGGCCTCCATCGGCCTGATGGTGAAACTGGCCACCCAGGCGGGTATTCCCGTGTTCACCAACGATCCTCTGGATGCGGCCAAGGGAGCCCTCTTCGGGCTGGGGGCCGATTACGGGACCGTGGGAAACCTTACGGCAGACATGGCCATTGCCGTGCTGGAAGGTGAATCTCTCGCTTCCTTCCGCATAGAGAACGTGGTGCCCCAGCTTCTCGATATCAACCAAGAGGTTCTAAGCCTTTACCCAAAGTGGCGGATGACAGAAAGACTTCAGAAGATCCTTCAGAAACAGGAGAAAGTCCCGGAGCAGAAAGCCGTGAGACGAAAAGAACCTTTCCGCATCCGCATGGTACTCTACAGTGAAACGGAATTTGCCGAACGCTCCAGAGAGGGCTATCTGGAAGGCCTTCGCAAGGCGGGGCTGGAACCGGGCCGGGACTACGAGATGCGGATCTTCAACGCCCAGGGCGACATGGCCACCCTTTCCAGCATCATGCTCTCCATTCAGGCGGATCAGCCGGATCTGGTGATGGTGGTTTCCACCCCCACCCTTCAGGCAGCCCTGAGGCAGGTGGCCGACACCAGCCCCGTGGTCTTCACCGGCGTTGGGGATGCGGTCAGGGCCGGAGCGGGGAAAAGCGAAACGGATCATCACCCCCATGTGACGGGCATCACCACCCGATCCCCCTTCCGGGGCATGGCGGCCCTCATCAAAGAAACCCTGCCCGGAGCAAGGCGTGTGGGCACCCTCTTCACCCCTGCGGAAATCAACAGCGAACTCTACAGATCCTGGTTTGCGGAAGCCCTCGGGGATGAGGGGATTGAACTTGTCTCCCTGCCTGTCACAAGCCCCTCCGACATCCCCCAGGCAGCGGAGGAGATGACCCGCCAGAACATCGGAGCCGTGGCCCAGATTGTGGATAACTTCACCCGGCCCGGCTTTGCCCTCATCGCCCGCAGGGCCGATGAGAAAAACCTTCCCGTCTATGTCTTTGACAGCGCCCAGATGAAGGAAGGCGGCACCCTTGCCCTGGCGCGGGACTACCATGATGCGGCCCTTGAAGCTTCGGAAATGGCCGTGCGGATTCTGAACGGCGAGAAGCCCGCCGCCATTCCCTTCAGAAACGCCAGCATGGAAGCCCTGATCCTCAACCCGGATCTGGCTGAGCGCTACGGGCTTTCCATCAGTGAAGCCATACGGAAAAGAGCGGCTCTGTATCCATCCGCAGCACAGCGGCCTCTTTCACCGGGAATCGGTGACACGGGTTGTATGGTGTCGGTAACTCCCCAAAACCCGACGCGGTTTTGAAGAAAATCATCGGCCTGGAATCGACGGAGGATTGAAAATGGCAACAATGAATTTCAATACCACAAACGCTACTTTCCGCCAGTTGCTTGGAAATGGCCTGAGTTACCGCGTTCCACCCTTTCAGAGGGATTACTCCTGGGCCGAGGATGAGTGGGACGACCTCTGGCAGGACATCCTCGGGCTTTTTGAGAGCGATGGAGAACCCGCTCACTATATGGGCTACCTTGTTCTTCAATCCTCCGATAATAAGCGGTTTGACATTATTGACGGTCAACAGCGACTGACCACACTCAGCGTCATGATTCTTACCTGCCTGGGACATATGCAAGATCTTATCCGCAGCAACCTGGATGCAGAAAACAATGCCAGGCGCAAGGAGCAGCTGCAAAACAGCTACATCGGCTACCTTGATCCCGTCAGCCTGGTGCCCCGCTCCAAACTGGAGTTGAACCGTCACAATAACCGTTTCTATCAAACCTATCTGGTTCCTCTTGAAAAGATCCCCCAGCGGGGCCTTAATGCCTCTGAACATCAGTTACGCAAGGCCTTCAACTGGTTTAAAGACAAGGTCAGATCACGCGCAGGTATGACAGTAAATAGTGGTAAAGAACTTGCGGCTTTCATTGAATCCCTTGTTGACAGGCTATTCTTTACCGTCATCACGGTCACTGACGAGTTAAATGCGTTCAAGGTATTTGAGACCCTCAATGCCAGGGGGGTAAGACTTTCAGCAACCGATTTGTTAAAAAATTATCTTTTTTCCGTTATCAGTTCCCAGGATACCCATGAAACAGAGCTGAAGGCCCTGGAGGAACGATGGGAACGCATCGTTGGCCTTTTGGGGAGCGAGAGTTTTCCAGAGTTCCTGCGGATATTCTGGAACAGCCGCAACAGGCTTGTGCGCAAATCCGATTTATTCAAAACAATTCGAACACGGATCGCTACGCGGGATTCGGCTTTTGAACTATTGCGGGATCTGGATCATTCAGCAGCCGTCTATGCCGCACTTCGTGACCCCCAGGATCCTTCCTGGAAGAGCGACGAAAAAGTGGCACTTGCGCAGTTGATTCTGTTCAACGTACGCCAGCCGCTGGCCATGCTGTTGTCATGTCATACCCGTTTTCATGAGACGGACAGAGCAGACTTCACCCGCATTATGAAGGCTGTGGCGATCGTTTCCTTTCGTTATAATGTGATATGCAACCTTCAGACCCATGAGCAGGAGCGATTGTACAACGACATTGCCTGGAGGGTCTCTTCGGGTAGCTACACCCGGCCATCTGAAGTGATTTCCGCACTCCGGGACGTGTATCCCGATGACACCCGGTTCAAGGCCGCTTTTGCTGAGAAGGAACTGCGCACAACAAACAGTCGAAACAAAAAAGTGGTACGTTATATCCTCTTCGAAATAGAAAAGCAGCGCTCTGGGCAGGATTTCGATTTTGAAAGTGCCACATACAACCTGGAGCATATCCTTCCTGAGCACCCTTCCGAAGACTGGTCATACATCGAGGAATCCAAACAGGATCGCCTGATCTACAGAATTGGAAACATGACTCCCCTTGAAACCAGCCGAAACCGGGATCTGGGCAATGCAGACTATTCCACGAAGCGACAGGTTTTTCAGCAAAGTACCTTTCAGATTACCAGGGCAGTTTCAGAACACTATGAAACCTGGGATGAGACCAAAATAGAAGCCAGACAAAAACAGTTGACAAATATTGCTGCTGGCATTTGGAAAATTGAATTCGGAGGGTAACTGTCAATGGCCGTTCGGATTCTGAACGGCGGGAATCCCGCCGCCATTCCCTTCAGAAACGCCCGCATGGAAGCACTGATCCTCAACCCGGATCTGGCTGAGCGCTACGGGCTTTCCATCAGTGAAGCCATACGAAAAAAAACGACCCTATATCCCCATGCAGAGCTGGAGTGAGGGGGAGATCGGAGAAGCAGGCCCGGAATCACGGATTACCGCAACCCCAATATCGGGGATGTGCTGAAGACCTTCGGTTTCATTCAGGCCTTTGGAAGGGGAATTGCCATTGCACGGAGGGAGATGGAAAAAAACGGAAATCCGCCCCTGGAATTTGAAACCAGCCCGAGTGCGGTGATGTGCACATTGAGGAGAAAAGCATGACGGCACCCGTACTGACCTTTTTCAACAACAAGGGAGGGGTTGGAAAAACCTCCCTCATTTACCATCTGGCCTGGATGTTTGCCCGTCTCGGCAGACGGGTGGTGGTTCTGGATCTGGACCCCCAGGCCAACCTGACCGCAGCCTTTCTTGATGAAGACCGCATTGAGGCGCTCTGGAATACGGAGGATGCAGGCAGCACCATCTACCAGTGCGTCAGCCCCCTTGCCGGTGTGGCGGATATTGCTCCTCCCCTGCTTCAGCCCATGGCGGAAAATCTCCATCTCCTGCCGGGAGATATCCGGCTTTCCGGCTTTGAGGAGGCGCTCTCCAAAGAGTGGCCGGACAGCATGGGGGACAAAAACCTCTACCGGCCCCTGCGTATCCTCAGCGCCTTCTGGCAAGTCATGCAGATGGCCAGGCATCAGGTGCAGGCGGAGATCCTTCTTGCTGACATCGGCCCCAACCTTGGTGCCATCAACCGTTCTGTCCTCCTGGCAACGGACTACGTTGCCATTCCCCTGGGGGCCGACCTTTTTTCCCTCCAGGGGTTAAGCAACCTCGGCCCCACCTTAAGAAGCTGGAAAAACCTGTGGCAAAAACGTCTCGGCAACTGGGAGGAGAGCCCCGAAAAAAAGCACTACCCGGATTTCAGGCTGCCTTCCGGCAAGATGCAGCCCATCGGCTATCTCTGTCAGCAGCATGGGCTTCTTCTGGAACGCCCGGTGAAGGCCTATGACAAGTGGGTGCAGCGCATTCCCGCCGTTTATCGGGAAGCCGTTCTGAATGAAGCCCCGGTTCAGAATCTGCGGCAGGAAGACGATCCTTTCTGTCTTGCCACCATCCGGCATTACCGCAGCCTGGTGCCCATGGCCCAGGAACGCCGCAAGCCCATTTTCAACCTCACCTCCGCCGATGGGGCCATTGGCAGCCATGCCCATGCGGTGAGTGACGCACGGAGGGACTTCAGAATTCTTGCGGAAAAAATCGCTGAAAGAACAGGGCTGGCTCCAGCCCCCAAGCCATGACACCCCGGACCTGGCAAGGGACCTCCGAAAGTAAGCATTTCGCCAGCATCCCATCGGAAATTTCCGCCCGGTCTTTCCACCGAGGCATCCTGGGTCAAAGCCAGCTCACTGCCCGACACGCACAAGCCGGGCGTGGCCGATGCGCTTCTTGCTGCCCTGACCGGCAAGGCCGTTGATGAAAAAAAAGTTCCAGGCAAAACCGCTGTCGCTGGAAATGGAAGAGGCGGACCAAAACCAACCCTCACTGGGAAAGACCTTAAGATCATAGGGCGCAAGGCTTCTCAGCTCCTCTATGGTCGGAACCCGAAAACCGCCCGGTGCTGTCAGGGTGCTGGCATCGTACCAGGAACCGCGCCATGCCGCACCGCTGCATACGGAGTCCGTCCAGGTCTGACCATGGGGGCAGCGCTGCCACTCAAGGCCCGTGCTGTTATCCCGCAGAATCGCCCCATTGCTCCCCGCCACAGGCTGAAAGCGGGATTCTGCCTGTACACTTCCTGCTGCACAGCACAAAACCACAACGCCCGTAAAAAGAGTGAGATTTTTCCTGAAGTTCCTTATTTTCCCAATCCATTTTTGCACCACGGCCCTTTCCTTTCTTCAAGAAGATCCAGGCGGTGCCTGGCTGCGTCCGGGTTCCCTGGCCCGGCACAAAACAGTACCGCCCCACACGACCGCCATCCGCCTTAAAGCCAAAAGCAGGCTCCTGCCCCATACGCCTTTCAGGGAATGGGCCGGAATGTGTCGCCCATAGACGAAGGCCCGCTGCCCGAAAATGCCCCGGACCCGATGGGAGCAGGACGGGAACTCTTGTACGTCACCGCAACCCGGTTGCCGTGCATGAATACCTTTTCGACGCTGTAGCCATTGGCCGCATAGCAGGAAGGAACATCATAGGCGATGGAAAATACCGCTTGAGGGATATTCCCATTATATCCCCAGGCTTTCAGGCCCTGGCGGATGCAGGACTGATCCGCCAAAGCATCCTTTGGAGGCGGATAGATGAACTGAAAAATAAAAGCAGAGACAAACCCGACCATAAAAACAAGAATACCGCGAAAATACTTTTTGCCTTTCATCATACCCTCCCGTCGTTTTTGTTAAAATTCCTGCACCTTATTTTTATCACCACACCTTGAACGAATGCACAATCCATGCCCATAAACCCATGCGCGTTAAAAGGGGCACAAAAACCGGACGGCGACGAACCCTGTCCCCCGCACCCATATCCCCATGGCAAAAAGCCTACTTTCCTGCCGCCCACATTTCTGGCAGTTTTCCTTCCCCCGACATCTTCAGAAAGACATGACCCAGAAAGCATGCCATGGGTCGGAAGTCCTGCCCAGTCCGTGCCAGCCCTGCTTTTATCCCTTGGAAATCCCGTTTGTATGGTATAACCGTCTATCCTCTGATCTTCAATACCCGGCATCAGGGCCAGAGAACGCCTCGTGCCGCATTCCAGAATACCGGGAGATTCCCGGCGCAGGAAAAACAGGAACCCTTTTTCCGGTTTCCGCGCATGCGACAGAACAGATAAGGATCCGCCATGAAGCTGACCTTTGAAAAAAAAGCGCCCTATCTCCTCGTCCGGGCGGCAGGCAGGCTGGATGCCGCCTGGTCGGAGTATTTCAGCACCACCCTTCTGGAGGAAATCCGCAAAGGGGAGCACCGCATACTTCTCGATGCTTCCGGGCTGGCCTTTCTCAGTTCCGCAGGCATCCGCGCCCTGCTTCAGGTGGCAAAGGCCCTGCACGCTGTCCGGGGATTCTGGCAGATTGTGGCCCCCAATACCTTTGTGCGGCAGATCCTTGAAACATCGGGATTTACGGACTGGATGCAAGACAGTCTGCCCGAGGATTTTCCTCTGGACACAGCCCAGGAGCCCCCCGTAGCCCCAGACAGAAAGGCAGCAGAAGCGCCTTCGGGGATCACCCATTTTGTGCTGAAGGAAAGGGCCTCCCTGCACCTTGCCATCCCCGCAGACTGGAAACCCTGGAAAAAGGCCGTAAAGGAAGACCTCAGAAAAATCACCCTGGATGAGGAGGTCATGGCCTTTGGCATCGGAAGCCCTGCCACCTCCGCCGAAGAGGCTCTGGAAGGTTCCGGAGAATTTGCGGCACTTGGGGGACTCGTGGCCTGTCAGCCGCCGGACGGGGAAAGTCCGCCGGATTTTCTCATCCGGAAAGGGAACTATATCCCGGAGCTCCATGTGCTTCAGGCCCTGATCTGCCGGGGGGAAATGGGCCATCTTCTGCGCTTTGCGCCGGAAAGGGAAAACGCCCTTTTTCCCCTCTCCCGGATTCTCCGCCTCCTTCTGGAAAAAACCTCCGGAAAACCCGCAGGCTTTGTGCTGCTGGCCGAAATCGAAGGGCTTGTGGGGTGCAGCCTCATCCGCTCCCCGGGGCGTGGAGATCTTCCCGAGTCCATGGCCTTTCCGGAAATCCGGAACTGGCTTTCTTTCTGTGGAGAACGCTGCCATACGGGCCATCAGGCCCTTGTCACCGGGGTGGTGGCAAAAAGCGCCTCTCCTTTTTCTTCAAAGGCCCTTCTCCTTCCCCTGCCCTCGCACCCGGACATGGCGCTCCACGCCCATGCCCTTGTCTTTCCCCATCAGCCCCTGCAAAATGGCGTGATCGGACTCCATGAATCCGCAGGCCGCTTTTTCCACGGCCCGCCCCCCATGGCGGTGCTGCACCTCATGGAAGATGCCCGTCCCCTCACCGGTCTTGGAGAAAGCACCTTTATCCGGGGTGCCTGCTGGTTCCATGCACTTGAAAATTCTGAGGACTTCCTATGAATCTTGTCATCGGCGCGTTCACCATGGGGCTGATTCTGGCCCTCCTTTCCCTCGGCACCCTGATCAGCTTCCGCATGATCCGCTTCACGGACATCACGGTGGATGGCTCCATCACCCTGGGCGCCGCCATTTCCGCTGTCATGCTCATGCAGGGCCATGCGCCCCTCACGGCCCTCCTTGCCTCCCTTGCGGGCGGAGCACTGGCCGGAACCGTGACGGGGCTGCTGCACACCCGCTTTAAAATTCCCCAGATCCTTTCCGGCATCCTTGTGATGACGGCCCTCTATTCCGTCAATCTCCGGGTCATGGGCCGCAGCAACATTCCCCTTCTTGATGTCAGCACCCTTTCCGATCCCGTGGAAAAGGGGCTTTTCGCCCTCACGGATGCTTCCCGGATTCTTCTGTGGGGCTGGCAGATTCCTTTAAAGGATATCGCTGTTTTTCTCACAAGCCTTGGCCTTTGTGCGGGGGTGGGCTTTCTGCTCTGGCGCTTTCTGCTCACCCATTTCGGAACAGCCCTCCGGGCCGCAGGCCATAACCCCCAGATGGTGAAAGCCCAGGGCGTGAATCCCCATACCATGGTCATCTTAAGCCTCGCCCTTTCCAACGCCCTTGTGGCCCTCTCCGGCAGCCTGCTGGCCCAGTATCAGGGCTTTGGCGATGTGCAGATGGGCATCGGCATGATGGTCTGGGGCCTTGCCAGCATCATCATCGGCGAGGCCCTTGTGCGGCGGGGCGGCCTTGGCGTGGCCATCACCGGCGTCATTCTGGGAACCATCCTCTTCCGGCTCCTCATCGCCATTGCCCTGCGCTGGGGCATGAATCCCAATGATCTCAAACTTGTCACCGCCCTTTTTGTTTTTCTGGCCCTCATCGCCCCCCATGGCGCAGAAAAAATACTCACCTTCTTCCGGGGAGGAAAAAAGCGTGCTTGACATCCAGAATCTCTCCCAGACCTTTTTTCCCGGCACCCCCAACGCAGTTCAGGCCCTTCAGGGGGTATCCCTGCACATTGAAGAAGAAAGCTTCACCGCCATCATCGGCACCAACGGTTCCGGAAAAAGCACCCTTCTCAATGCGGTGGCGGGCACTTTTCTGGCCGATCAGGGAAAAATTCTCCTGGACGGGCAGGACATCACCCGCTGGCCCGAGCACAAACGGGCTGCCCTCATGGGCCGGGTCTTCCAGAATCCCTTTGCAGGAACAGCTGCGGAAATGACCCTTGCGGAAAACCTTGTCATTGCCATGCGAAGGGGGCTGAAGCGCCCCCTTTCCACCGCCCTTTCCCGGCAGGTGAGAGAAGAAATGGCCGAACGGGTGGCCTCTTTGAAAATGGGCCTTGAAAACCGCTTGGATAATCCCATCGGCACCCTGTCCGGCGGTCAGCGCCAGGCCCTGACCCTGCTCATGGCCACCTGGCTCAGGCCGAAGCTTCTGCTTCTCGACGAACACACGGCGGCCCTTGACCCAAAAAGTGCGGCCCAGGTGGCAGACCTCACCCGGCGGATCATCCGCAGCGAAAAGCTCACGGCCCTCATGGTCACCCACTCCATGCAGCAGTCCGTGGAACTTCCCGACCGCATTGTCATGATGCACAAGGGAAAAATTGTGGAGGATTACGCAGGGGAAAGAAAGGGCCGGGTACGCATCCCGGATCTCATGGCGGCCTTTGACCGGGTGAGGCGAAGGGAGCTTTTCGATGCTTCCGTGGCGGAGGTGGTGGCGGAGCAGTATGTGTGAGAAGGGCATCCCTCACGGACCCTCCATACTGGCAACAGAACGGCCAGGTGCCACCCAATCTGGCAGCTCTGAGAAAAAAAGCAGCACCCTTTATGGCGATCAGATCCCCTGAAAGGATATACGCGTACAATCTTCCCAGGCTTTGCAATGCCCTTCTGAAAACAGCAGGCAGATATGGCCCACATATTGCTAAAATCTCATCAGAAGGACATTTAAGGATCTGATTTCTTCCCTGTCTCCGCCTGGCAGGCTGGATCAGGGGGGATCAGACAAAAAATCAACGGATTAAATACAAAAGGTGCTGCCATGAAAAAACAAACAACCTGCATTCCGGCCCTTGCCTGCCTTCTCGTCTCAGGTCTGGTTTTCACCACAACCGCCTTTTCCAGAGACTGGTCCGGAGATATCAGGGGCCGCGTTATCACCTGCAGGGTCAGTGACATCCAGAAAAATTTTCTCGGTATCTGGAAAAGCTTTAATGTCAGCTTTGAAAGCGGGATGGCAAGGGCCCGGTTCTCCTGTTCAGGAAATCCCTGGCTGGATGAAATGGTCTGCCTGCAAAATTTTAGTGAGGGAGGCTTTAAAGCCGAAAGGGAGCGCATCCAGTTCAACCTGGTACCGGGAACCTCTGACGCAGAATACAAAGTCTGCGCAAAGATCTATGAGATGGCCCAGTTCAGCCTGAAAGAATCCGGCCCCATCCGGCCTCACTGACATGCAGGCTTCTTTCATTTGAAAAGCCTTGCCAGAAAACTTACAGGAAAGAAGCCTCTCCATGAAAAAAAGCCTCTGCATCCTGAGCATTCTTGGTCTCACCGCCATCGCCCTGCCATCCGGAAGTCAGGCTTTCTGGCCCCCCTTTCTCAGGGGATGCCCGGATCTGATCCACTGCGACCTCATTCTTACGCACAACCTCTTCAACCAGAATCAGCCTGAACAAACCGAAATACGCCTGGGCACTCTCTCCGTAGCCACATGTTTTTCACTGAAAGAGCTGGGATGCAGACCCTGGGCATGCGCCTCGCCCCATGCAACAACGGATGAAACCTACTGGAAAGAGGCCTGTGGACAGCATTTTCCCTACGACACCTCCCGTCATCCAGCACTGATGCATCACCGGATCAAGGTAAGTTATCCCTCCTTTTAAACCTTTGACGCTGTCAGAAAGCCTGAAAACCCCATGCCCATATCCAGATCTTCTTCTTTGCTGCTATTTTCCTTTCTGTTTCTCACCGCCTGTAGCCAAAAGCTCCCGGCTCCCGGAGGGATCGCAGACCTTGACACCCTTCCCCAGCATGTGGCCCCCTATATTGCCCACCTTTCCCCGGAAGATTTCTTTCTTCCCAAAGATGCCCAGCCCGGTCTTGCTGCCACCTATGAAGCCCGTTATTTTTCTCCCTGGGAGAACCCCCTCCTCCCGGAAAAAGAAAATCCTTTTGCTAAAATCCAGCGTTTTGAAGGCAAAGAGCTTTACGGTGAAAACCTGCTTCCCCGGCCAGACGGATGGTTTGAGGCCATGAAAGGCCGTATGGCTCCGGAAAAATGGCCTTCCATGGAAAAACCCGCCATCAGCGTGACCGCAACATCCCTCAGAATGCTGCCCACGGTAAGCCCCCTCTTTTACAATCCCGCAGATCCCGGAGAAGGTTTTCCCTTTGATTATCAGCAGGATTCCCTGATCCCCCCAGGGACCCCTCTTCTTGTTCGTCACGCCTCCGTGGATCAAGACTGGTATTTTGTCAAAGCCCCCTGGCTTTCCGGGTGGGTGCGGTCTCAGGAAATCGCCTGGGTGGATGAAAACTTCATGGAGGCCTTCCGCTCTCCTGAAAAAATCACCTTTATGGAGGATGACGTTCCCGTTTTCACCGAAGACGGAGCCTTTGCCCTGCAGGGGCGCGTGGGGATGATACTGCCCCGCCATCCAGCCAAAGAAGACGACGGGAAGGAATACTTTTTGGTCGGTCTTCCTCTGAGGGGAGCCGATGGCCGGGCCGTTCTTGGGAAAGGACGGGTTCTCAAAACCCTCGCCCATTCCTGGCCCATCCCCGCCACACATGAAAATTTTCAACGCATCGCAGAGGGACTTATCGGAAAGAACTACGGATGGGGTGGTCTCTATGAAAACCGGGACTGCTCGGCCCTGACCCAGGATATCTATGCAGCCTTCGGTCTGCCCCTTCCCAGAAACTCCAGCCAACAGGCCAAGGCAAGTCAGTGGATTGCCCTTGACGATCTTTCCGCCAAAGAAAAGGAAACACGCATCATCGAAGAAGCCCGGCCCCTCGGAACGCTGCTCTTCATGCCCGGTCATGTGATGCTCTATCTGGGGCAGGATCCTGTATCCGGGAAGCCTGTGGCTCTCCACAGCCTCTGGGGACTGCGTACCCGTGTTTCCGGCAAGACGGGAAGATGGGTCATCGGGAAAACCGTCATTACCTCCCTGAAGCCGGGGGAAGAGCTGCCCCACCTCGCCCGGCCCGATGGGGTGATACTGGAACGGATCACGGGCATGGGCCATGTGCAGAACGCACCAGAATAACCTCGTCACCAAAATCCCCTGGGAGACCAGCGCCGGGCTGTCCATCCGGAACAGTCCGCCGACCTTCAAAAACATCTTGGGAGTCCTTATGCATAAGATCAGTCACACACAACTGCGGGTTCCTGCGACAAAAAGCTTTCTTTCCCTTGTTCAGGGCCATGTGCGCGAGATGGCCCGCATTGCGGGCTTCCCGGAAAAGGATGTCCGGATGCTGGAGCTGGCCGCGGAAGAGGCCTTTCTGAACATCTGCATTCATGCCTATCCCGATGGCACACCGGGGGACATGCTTATCAGCGCTGAGCTGCTGGAAGGGGAGCTTCGGCTGGAGTTCAGCGACCAAGGCCTTCCCTTTGACCCCGCCTCCCTCCAGACCCTGGAACGGCAACGGGAAATCCCCGGCCTCGGCCTCAGGCTCATCCACCATGCGGTGGACGAAGTCCTGTGGATCAACCGGGGCAGAAAAGGCAAGGCCATGTGCCTCGTCAAAGGGCTTCCCCAGGACGACAAGGAAAAAGAAGTAGAGTCCGGCTCCCTTCCCGGCCTTCATCAGAATGCGAAAGATCCTGCGCAAGAACCGACTGCCCATCCCCTGCCTGCGGACGAAACCTTCGAAATCCGTCCGCTTCAGCCTGAAGATGCCATGCAGGTGGCCCGTCTGTTCTGGCTGACCTATGGATATTCCTACAAGAACGAAGCCTTTTACAAACCCGAAGGACTTCTGGATCTGGTGGGACGGGGCCTTCTTTTCAGCTATGTGGCCGCCACCGAAGACGGAAAGATCGCCGGTCATGCAGGACTTTTCAGGCCGGAGCCCGTGCCCATGGCGGAGATGGCCATGCTGGTCATTGATCCGGCCTACCGGGGCCGGGGACTCATGAAACCCTTTATCACCCGTCTCAGAAAGGATGCCGGGGAGCTGGGCCTTTTCGGGCTCTCCCTCAATCCCGTGACCAGCCATTCCCACAGTCAGCGGGATGTCATTGCCATGGGCGCAGCGCCCTGCGGTCTGGAGCTTGCCGCCTGTCCGCCCCGCCACTTCAAGGCCATGGGACTGGAAGATGGCCCCCAACACCGCGAATCCTATCTGCACTGTTTTTTCTATCTTAAGCCCCCTCCTCCGGCGTGTATTCATGTGCCAAAGCGCCATCAGGAGATGACAGAACGCATCTGCCGGAATCTGGGACGGACTCTGATTTCCAGCCCGGATGGGCGTGAAGGGAGCCTGCATGCCCCCCCGCAGGAAGGGGCCTATTCGGTGTCCTTTGACCGAGGGCTTCAAAAGGGTGTTGTGCGGATATCGCGTGCCGATGAGCGACAATGGCCGGAAATTCTCCGGGCCACACGGGATCTCATGGATATCGCCGGAGCGGAAGTGGTTCACATGGATCTGCCCTTGGCCCAGACCGCCACGGCCTTTCTCTGTGAACAGGCCGAGGCTTCCGGGTTCTTCTTTGCAGGAATATGGCCCCATGGAGCGGAAGACGGGGACATGCTGAGGCTGAGCCGCCTTGCCACTCCGCTGGATATGGGGCTTTTACGTCTGCATTCGGACTTCGCCCAGGAACTGGCGGCCTATGTGGGCACGGAGATGGAACGGGCAATGGGGATGAGGGAGCAGGGAAAGCCTTATACCTGAAAAGGGGGCGGCGGCTGGACGACGCGGAGTACCGGGCAGCATGCGGGTGACAAAACTTCTTTACGACTGCGGGCGAAGGCCTGCTTCAGTTCCGCCAGCCCTGATCTCACTTCCTTCACCGTTGGGAGATCAGCGCCGGGCTGTCCGTCCGGAGCAGTCAGCAGGCCCTCATCATGGCATTGCAACCATAAGAAGGTCTGGGTATAGCGACTACGAACCGGCCGGATTTCATCCGACCCTACATCCCGGAAGCCATGCCGCAGGCGCTGCGTCCGTTGATGCGGCAGATCAGCCGGGCCACCAGCGGTCCCGTCAGAACAACGGAAAAGAGGCGAAGGGTCTGGAGAGAAAGCACAAAGGCAAGATCACAGCCGGAGTCTGCGGCGATGATGGCAATAGAATCGAGACCTCCGGGGCTGGTGGCAAGATAGGCCGTGAGGGGGTCAACATCTGCCCAGACGGTGAGCATCCAGGCCGCAAGACCACAAAGCGCCATAAGGACGAGGACAGACAGAAGGAGCTGAGGCAGAACGCGCACGGTGTAGCGAAGGGTTTCGGGGGTGAACCGCAGGCCGATGTACCAGCCAAGGCTTGCGTACGCCGCCCAGAGCAGCCAGGGCGGCAGGGCAATGTGCATCCATCCAAGGGAATTGAGTACAGCCCCCACCACCATGGGCAGAAGAAGAGCGCCTGCGGGAATGCGGCCCATGCGACCAATCACAATGCCTGCTGCCACCAGGCCAAGGGTCTGGACCAGAGGAATGAGGGGCACATCCAGGCCCGGTGACCAGGTGGGAGCCGGAAGATCTCCAGCATGCCCTCCCAGCAGCAGGTGGGACAGGGCCGATGCGGTAAGAACCACCACAAAGACCCGCAGATACTGCATGAAGGCCACCATGCGGATGTCCGCACCAAAGGATTCGGCCATAGCCATCATGGCAACGGCTCCGCCCGGTGAGGTTCCCCAGGCCGCCGTGTTTCCCGGCAGGGAGCCAAAACGCATCAGCCCGTGCCCCACCAGGGCTCCAAAGAGAATGACCAGGGCAATGGCAAAAAAAATGGCGGGCCAGTTGCGGATCAGTGCAGCCAGAATGGACGGTGTCATGGTAAGGGCCACCATGCAGCCCACCACAGATTGCCCCCCGGTAAAGGCCCAGCGGGGAACCGTCAGATTCACACCGCGCAGGGCAAAAATCATACCGACCAGCATGGGCCCGAGCAGGGTGGCCGCCGGAAGCGAAACCCACTGCAAGACCACCGCCAGAACAGCGGATAAGAGGATCAGAGCGGCCCAGATAACAGCTTTACGGATAGGTACCATATGGGTCTCCTGCGACCAAAGCCGCTCCCTTTTCAAAAAGAATCGTTTTGACCGATGCAGATTCAGGCATAGACCCTCTGCACCGCTGGTTCACGCTGCCAGACAGTTTTCTCCCTCGTTACCAGCCATAGGTACTGAAAATCTCTTCCAGCCCTGCATGGAGGGTTTTCCCATAAAACTGAATGAGTACATCAGGCCTGTTGGTAAAAATACCATCCACCCCGTTTGCATTTGCTCTGTCCATATCCACGGTTTCATCAAGGGTATAGGCATGAACCAGCAGGCCCATCTCATGGGCGAGGTTGTTGAACCAGGGATCGATGAGGTCCATGTAACTCTGATCCCCCTTTTCCGGATCATTGTATCCGCTAAGCCGGGTTCCGGGCCCAACGGCCAAAGCACCGTTATCCTTTGCCCATTGCAGCCACATCCTGTAATTTTCTTCGGAAAGCATTTCCCATTTTGCACTGAACTGCGCATAGCTTTCCCCTTCCGCCTGGGCCAGGGGCTCATCTTTTCGCAAGGGGCCATAGGTTTTGGAAAGATCTGCGCCAGGAACAGACTGATCCACCTTTTCGCTGCCCCAGTCCAGGGCTTCCTGTTCTGTGTACAGCCAGAGCAGAAAGCACTTGGGGGTTTCCGGCATGTATTTATTGAGAAGCGGCAGGCTTTCCGGCTCAAAGGTCTGAAGAATGGTTCTGCCCCTGGTGAACTGGATGCCAACATTTTTAGCAGGATCAAATCCGGCGGGGGCCTTTTTCACAGAGGTGGCCAGCCAGCCTCTTTTTTTGAGAAGTTCGTAAAGATCCTTTTCGATGCCGGGAAAAAAGGTGGCGACCTTTGTTTCGATGTAAAGTCCGGGCCTGTTCCCATTGTCATTGGGGTCCGGCTGGCCATTGGCAAGCTTTCCCTCTGCGATGTTAAGGACCTCCTCCAGAGTGGAGATTCTTGCGTTCACAAAGGCGCTTCTGGCTCTGTCAGGAAACTTCCCATTGAACCAGGAACCTGCGTCAAGACGCTTCACTTCTTCAAGGGTAAAGTCGCTCATCCGGTTTTTGGCTCTGTCGGGAAAGACATCCAGAATATTGGATTTCTGGGAAAGATCATTGCAATGGGAAGCAATCAGAACGCCGTCTTTGGTTCTCTGGAGATCAATCTCCAGATATTCGGCCCCCATCTGCCGGGCAAGAATATAAGCCTGCTCCGTAGATTCCGGGGCGTAGTACGAAGCTCCCCTGTGGGCAATGACGGCTTTGTGCGGTACACCGGCCTTGCTGCTGAGAATTTCTCCCCGGCCTGCCTTTGCCGTATCCTGCAATGCCTTTGTACCGGCGGCTTCCCTGTTTCCCACACAGCCCGTCGCCAGAACCGCTACGGTGATAAGAAAGGATACTGCCTGTGACACTCTTTTCATGGATACACTCCCCCTTGTTGTTTTTCCAGAAAATCAAAAATTTTACGGATGGGAAGAACGGAACATCCTGCGCATCTCCTTCAGCGCAACGGCAACCACAGCCAGGGCAAGTACCATCAGCAGGATATCCGTGACAATGAGGGGCATTTTTCCCGCTGGAATATACTTGTCAAAGAGCATCACCCAAAGGGCCCAGAGCGTGGTCGCCAGCATCAGGATGGCTGGGATGAGGGTGAAGAGCGCGGGTTTATTCCGTCTGACCAGCCATACGGAGACCGCAATCAGCCCGAGGGCGGCAAGGAGCTGGTTTGCGGCTCCGAATACAGGCCAGATGAATGTGAAGGCATTGGTCCAGCTCAGCCAGAGCATCAGGCCTGCGGATAATGCGGCATTGAAAATATAAGACTTAAGAATGGCAGGAACCTTTTTGAACAGAACCGACCACAGCTCTTCAAAAAGATAGCGGTTGAGCCGGACGGCCGTATCCAGCGTGGTCACCACAAAACCTTCGACCATGAGAATTCCGAAAATGGCTCCAAAAGCCACGGGCAGTCCAAAGGCCTTATGAAGAAGGGCTCCCATGCTCAGGGCAAAGGCAAGGATGGGGTTGGAGGCTCCCGACTCCGGCCAGACAATCTGCAGGTAGGAATCAAAGGAAAGCCCTGCGGCAAGGGTTAAAAGAACAACCAGCGCAAACACGCCCTCCACCACCATGCCTCCGTACCCGATCTTCCGGGCATCCGATTCAAAACGGATCTGCTTGGAAACGGTGCCACCGGCCACCAGGGAATGAAAGCCTGAGATGGCGCCACAGGCAACGGTAATAAAAAGAAAGGGCCAGATCATCCCGAGCTTCAGGTTGCCCTGGGCCACATTAAAGGCCGGTGCCTGGGTAGTTGCCCCTTTAAGACCGGCCACCACAATCGCCCCCAGCAGCAGCACAATACCGGCATAGAGAATAAAGGAGTTCATAAAATCGCGGGGCTGCAGAAGGGTCCAGACCGGGGCACCGCAGGCGATCACCACATACACCGTGAGAATGATCATCCAGGTATGCATGCCAACGGATACGGGAAAAAAGATGCCGAAGATGACCGACAGGGTCACGATGGTAACCGCAACAGGGGTGACAATGGCAGAACGCATGTTTCTGCGATAAAGCATCCAGCCGATGAGAGGGGCAGACAGAGTGAGAATAATCACGGATGTGGATGCAATGCCGCCGATTTTAGCCCTTTCGATGCCATCGGCACCCACGAGGGTCTGAAGAAAACCGGAGCCGCTGATCTTCATCTCAGCCACAGGAACGAGAGAGGTCAGTGCCGTTGCACTGAGACCCAGAAACGCGGAGGTCACAAGAAGGATCATCACCGTTGTAAAGGCAATGAAAAGAAAAAACCCGGCCTTTCCCAAAGTCGAGCGGGAAACTTCCGCCATGGAACGGCCCTTTTCACGGAGGCTCGTGAAAAGGCAGGTGTAATCATGGACAGCACCAAAAAAGACCGTTCCCAGAAGAAGCCAGAGCCAGACCGGAATGATGCCAAACAGCATGGCCACCGTTGGGCCGACAATGGGCCCGGCACCGGCAATGGAAGCAAAATGGTGGGAGAAGGCAATTCCGGTCCGGGTCGGAACATAATCCCGTCCATCCTCCAGGGTAACTGCCGGAGTAGGATTTGCATCATTCTCATCAAAAATACGGGCAATCATCCTGCCGTAAAACAGGTAGCCTGCGCCCAGAAATACCAGTCCAGCCAGAAGAAGCACGAGAATATTCACAGGTATCGCCTTTAACTGAAAAGAATCATTGATCATACCAAAGGTGCACCCCCTAATGACCTGTGCTCCCTCGTCCAACAACACTGGCAGGGGTAATGCAACAGCAATGCCAGAGCAAAACCCCTCTTGACCGGAAAAAACATCAAAAACAGTCCTGCCAACCGCCAACAAAATTGGCCTCTGCCCATAAAATTATCCATTGCTGCACAAATAGATTCACAATGGAAAAAAACGGGCAGGCACAATCAAAAAACATGAAGTCTGTGTAAAAAATTCTGCAAAAACCTTTCAGGAAAGCTCAATCACAAAGGAAATATAGGTATATCCGGAGATATGGATATGCTGCACGTCCTTTGCCATTCTGGAAAGAATCAGAAGACCCACCCGATCCAGCTCCGCTTCCGTGGCATTAATGCCCGTAAAGGGCCGCATCCCCTGATCAATCTCATCCACGGTTTCGCCGATAATCACCTCCACAAAAACCCCTTCCTCCCAGAGCCGGACAGAAAAAAGGCATTTCTTGTCCGATGATTCGGCATATTCGATGAGGTGGGAAAAGGTTTCTTCACAGCAGAGCCGCAGACGCAAAAAGGCCTCATCCCCCATCCGGAAACCGGCTTTCAGCTTCTCAAGCCTTTCTAAAAGTGTCTGCATGGCATCGGATGTGGGGTTAAGGTGCAGGGCCATGCCCGGTCTCGGAAAAAGATAGAGCAGGGTACTGAAAAAAATGGCAACGAACCCACCCATGGCCACCCCGTTCTGCAGAATGGGCGAAAAATCCACGGGCATGATGGAGGGAAAGAAATTCCGTGTCTCCGCCATCAGTCCTGCACAGAGGGAAATCCCCAGAATGAGACCCATCTGAAAGGAAAGGCCCGAGCGCATCACGAGCCCGAAGCCTGCATAAAACAGCATGGCGCAGATGGGCACAAGCATGCCACCGATCACGGCGGAGGGGGCATCGAGAAGAAAGCCGGAGACCTTGGGCATGAAGGCCAGCACCAGGAGAATCAAAGCCCCCATGAGGCCCACCCGTTCCGAAGTGACACGGGTCATTTTAAGAAGTGGAATATTGTCGCAGAAGGTCGCCACAGGTGTCCCTCCGGCAAGGCCGGAGAGCCCCTTGGCCAGCCCGTCCGCATAAAGTCCGTTCTGAATACGGGTATAATCCACTTTTCTGAAGCCTTTTACGGAAATCTGCTGCAAGAGCATGATATTGCCCGTTCCTTCCATGGCACTGACCAGGGCGGCAATGAAAAATGCGCCTAAGAGGGGCAGCCAGGCCATCTGAAAATCCAGTGCCAGACCCGGCCACCGGGCCTCAGGCAGTCCGAACCAGGGCGCATGGCGAACATGCTCTAAGGTGAAAATCCCCAGAAAGGAGGCCGCAAGACAGCCTGCGGCAATACCCAGAAGCGGTGTCCAGAGACGAAGCCTGTGACTGCCGAAAAGCATAAAAATCACAAGAACCCCCATGGTCACCAGCCCCACAAGGTAGTTCCCGAATGAACCGAAATGGGCCTGGGAAGAATCGCCCCCCTGCCAGAGTTCAATGGCAATGGGCATGAGGCTTAAGGCCACGAGAATGATCAGCACCCCACCTACGGCCGGTGTGACGATATGGCGCAGAAAACGCAGAAAATAGGAATACAGAAACACCACAGGCGCAGACAGAAGGGTCATGGTGGCAAGAAGCGGCAGGCCTCCCATGTCCACCGCCATGAGGGTGCAGGCGAGAAAGGCGGAATAGGAACCCATGAAGAGGACATGACCGCACCCCAACCTACCCGGCCGAAATGCCTGAAGAAAGGTACCAAAGGCCGCCACCAGCAGCGTGGCGAAGGTGACAAAGGCCACCTGATCCGCAGGTGTGCCGGTGGCCTTGCCGATCATGTTGGGCAGAAAAATAATGCCATCAAAAATAAGAGATACATGGATCAGTCCAAGAAAAAAGGAGAGCGACCATCCGGGCTCTCCCATTGCCGTCCTGCCATCTTCCCCGCTTCCACAAAGGGGCTTCATCCTGAATATCTCCTTACCATGGTAAAATACCGCATCATCCGAACCTCACCGCAGCTCACCATCAACGACAATCGTCAGAAAAAACAAAACGGGTATTCTGTGGTCGATCATACCCGAAACCGGAGCTTTACAGGCTAAAGACATCGTGGCACAAGGTATGCAATCAATAAAAAAATGCCCACAGCCCCTTGGGTCAAACAGGATGCCCCCTTACGCTCCCATTCTCACAGAACGCAGGAAGCATGAACATACACCCTGAAGGCAAAACCGTATCTTTTTATTCTATCCTTTCTTCGGCGATCCGCCTTGCGGGCCTGCTGCTGGCAACGGGCCTTCTGGGTCTATGCCTGCCGTCCGGACCTTTCTTCTGGCTGCCCCTGGCTGCCCTTGTCCCTTTTTTTCTGGCCCTTCGGGGATGCCAGCCTGCTGCGGCCTTTACCCTGGCATGGGCAGGAGGAAGCCTCTTCTGGCTCATGTCCACCTTCTGGATAATGAACGGCTGTCGGGAGCTGATAGGCTGGTCCGTGCCCGCCTCCCTCATGGCCACCCTGCTCTTTGTTCTGTATCAGGGCCTTCCCTACGGGCTTGCGGGTCTTGTCTGCGGCATTACCCACAGATATGGAAAAACGAGAGGCCCTTTTTTCACCGCAGGTATTTTCACCCTCTTCATTGCCCTCTGGCCAGGCCTCTGCCCCGGCAGTCCTGCCATCAGCCTTTATTCCTGGACCCAGGCCATACAGATTGCAGACATCGGTGGAATGCATTTCGTACTCCTTTTCATGCTTCTTTCCAATGCCCTTCTGGCAGAAATTTTATCCCCCTGCCCTATTCAGGAAAAAATCCGGCATTCCGGCCTTTTCATTCTCCTTCTCTTCCTTGGGCTGGGCTACGGCAGTCTCTGCCTGAAGGAAATGAAAAACCTGGAGGCCATTTCTGAGGAATCCCACATCAGCGTCCGAACCATCCAGCCCAATATCCCTTCCAAAACAGATCCTTTGAACAAAAATCCGCTGCAAAGCAATCATGCTGTTCTAAGACAGCTTACGGAAGAATCCGTCCATCATGCACCCCGGCCGGATCTCATTCTCTGGCCGGAAGCCCCCGGCACCCCGGCCTGCGACAACCTGGACACAGAGGCGCTGGCCCGGACAGAGGCCCTTACGGAAGCTCCCCTTCTCTTTGCCTGCACGGAATATCAGTATCGCTTCAAAAAACAAGATCCCCTCATCCTCCCGGACGGGACGATGGCCGGTGCAGGAATCCCCCTTCGGGAAGTCAGCGCCATGTACAACAGCATGGCCCTGCTGGAAAACGGGCAGATAAAAAAAATCTACCGCAAGACACGGCTGGTTCCCTTTGGGGAAGCCACCCCCTTGGGCGAACGCTGGCTTTTTTTAAAAAAATATCTGGGAAGGCCCTACGAATACCACCGTGGTCCAGGGCCCGATCTCCTCTATCTGGATCAGGGCTTACGCATCCAACCCCTCATCTGCTTTGAAAGCGGCTTTCCGGACATAACCCGTTCGGGCGCTGCTCTGGGCGCGGATGCCTTTGTCACTGTCGCCAATGACGGCTGGTTTATCCATGAAAAAGCTGCGGAACTTCATCTGGGGCTGGCCCTGTTCCGGGCTGTGGAACAGCGAAGGCCCATGATCCGTGCCACCAATACGGGCATGGGTGCCCACATTTCTGCCACAGGCAAAATTGAAGACGGCACCCGGACTCCCATGGATGAGGCCACGTACCGTCAGGTTCGCCTGCATATTCCTGACATGCGGACCCCTTACCAGATCATGGGTAACTCCTGGCTTGGGGTGCTGGCCCTGATGCTTGGTGTCATCGCTTATGCGCCCCTCAATGTTTTCCACTCAAACGGTGTCAGAAAAATCACCGCCAGAAATACGAAAACCCTGAGTGGCTAAATCCTTTTCCAGGGCTTTTTGCCCCAGAGATGGCGGTAGAGCCCTATCTATCAACCAGATCCAAGAAAGAGGTCCCCATGTCCATGCCGCTTCGTTTTTCAAAAACCATTTTTCTTCTGATGCTTTTCTCTACTTCTTCCGTTCTCGCCTGGGAATTTCCTGAAAAGGTATGGGTGAACCATTCCATGCCTCCCACCTACTGGATGAAGGCAGGCGGAATGCTCCCGCAATCCGGATGCAGTCTGCAACGCTACGAGCTTTTCCGGGCAGGCGGTGCGCCCAAAAACACCTTCCGCATGGCCGTTGTCTGCCCGAAAGAGGAAAAATTCTGTGTACAGGTTCTTGCCGATAACCAGCCTGTGGGTGCCCTGCCTGTGGAGTGCATCCGCCCCGTTCCGGAAAGCTCTGTCCACATCGCGGTCTCTTCCTTTCTCTACACATCCGGAGACAAAAAATAGGAAGTTTCTTAAAAAACATGGGGAAAAGACATGAGAACGCCTCCCTTGCCTTTTCCCCACCCCATCACTGCCCCTCACGCACAAGGCGCGCCTGATTACCGTTTCCCGAAAGGCTGCGGGCAAACCGGATTCCATGGCTTTCCGCGTGTACCGCATTCCCATGGGATTGCCTGGACGGATCCAGGATTTCATGCAGGTTTTCTGATCTCCCCCCAAAAAACACTTTTATCCAGGCTTGGCATGGTCGTGCGGGAATACCTCTGAGACAAGGCAAAAAGAAATTTTTCCCCTTTAAATAAAAGAAAACTGGCAGAGAGGCCTGATTTCAGCTACATCCTTTTCATGTGAATCATGCCATCTGAAAAGCCCAGGCGCTGGGACAAAAAAACGCGTCCGCAGTCCCCCTTTTCCAGTCCGCCGGAATGGCGGCCTCGTTTTTGCTTTAAAGGCTGCATGAACCATAACGGCACCTGAAAAACCGGGAGCCGTCCTTTTTCTCCATGGGGGATACATGCTTCTTACCCTGCAAAGTCTCATGGGCCTTCTGGCCTTCATGCTCATCGCCTGGCTTCTTTCCGAAAACCGGAGGGCCGTACGCCCCCGCCTGATCCTTTCCGGGCTTGGACTCCAGATTCTTCTGGCCCTTATTCTTTTCAGGATACCGGCCTTTGCAGACTTCTTCCTTTTTCTGAACAAAGCCGTGGAAGCTCTGGAAGCAGGGACAAGGGCAGGCACCACCTTTGTGTTCGGGTATCTCGGCGGCGGCACACTTCCCTTTGAAGAAGCCGGGTCTGGCGCTGCCTACATCTTTGCCTTCCGGGCGCTTCCCGTGATCGTCGTCACCGGAGCCCTCAGCACCCTTTTCTATCACTGGAAAATCATTCCCGTGCTGGTCCGGGGGTTCTCCGCAGTGCTCCAGCGGACCATGGGCATTGGCGGTGCCTTGGGAGTTGGCTGTGCTGCCAACATTTTTGCCGGCATGGTGGAATCCCCTCTTTTTGTCAGGCCCTATGTGAAGGCCATGACCCGCAGTGAACTCTTCACCCTCATGACCTGCGGCATGGCCACCATCGCAGGCACCGTACTGGTACTGTACGCAGGCATCCTCGGCCAGGTGGTTCCCGGCGCTCTGGGCCATATTCTGGCGGCCTCCCTCATCAGTGCCCCTGCTTCCATCCTCATTGCAGGCATCATGATCCCGGAATCCGCGCCGCCCACCCTCGGGAAAATCACCCCTCCCGTTGAAAGCAGAAGTTCCATGGATGCCGTGGTCAAGGGCACCACCTTCGGCCTTCAGATGTATATCCAGATCGTAGCCCTTCTGGTGGTGCTGGTTGCTCTGGTCAGTATGGTGAATCAGGCCCTGGGACTTTTCCCCCCCATGGCGGGCGAAGCGCTCACCCTCCAGGGACTTCTCGGGCAAATCATGCGACCTCTGGTCTGGCTTGCGGGCATCCCCTGGCAGGAATCCCATGTGGCGGGCAGCCTCATGGGGGTGAAGGTCATCCTCAATGAACTACTCGCCTACCTCGACATGGCAGCCCTTTCCGAAGAAAGCCTTTCTCTCCGGAGTCGCCTCATCATGACCTATGCCCTCTGCGGCTTTGCCAATATCGGAAGCCTTGGCATTCTCATCGGCGGACTTTCCAGCATTGCGCCGGAAAGAGTGGATGAAATCGTCACCCTTGCCCCCCGCTCCATCCTTGCCGGGGTGCTGACCACACTGATGACAGGTGCTGTGGTCGGCATATTTTACTGAACGCACCCAATACCTCTGATGGAAGGAATAAAGCATGCTGACCTTTGCCGAAGAAATTCTCCTTTTAGCCCTGGATGACCAGAAAGGGGCCTTCAAGCCTCTGCCTCCCCAGACCCTGAAGCTCGCCCTCGCTGGCGCCTTTCTTCTGGAACTGGCGCTTTCCGGCCACATTGACACGGATCCTGCAACCCTCAGGGTCATCCACACAAACCCCACGGCCAACCCTCTCATGGATGAAATTCTGGATCGCCTTCACCCATCTCCAACCCTTCATCCGACGGCCTACTGGCTCAAAGAAATCGCCTGGGACATACCGCAGATGGAACAAAGGGTTCTTGAAACCCTTGTGGAAAAAAATATTCTCAAGGTGGAAAACCATAAAATTCTGTGGGTTTTCACCATACGTCGTTATCCCATGATGGATGGCAGAGAAGTGCGGGAAGTCCGCTCGCGCCTGCGGGATCTCATTGAAAGCGACGCCATTCCCGACCCAAGGGACGCCGTGCTTGTGGGGCTTGTGCATGCCTGCAACCTTTTTGAAGATCTTTTCACCGAAGAAGAGCTGCGTCGCTTTGCCCCGCGCATCCGGGATCTCGCCAGACTGGAACTTATCGGCAGGGAGGTGAATCAGGCCATTACCAAGGTCTCCATGATCCTTACGGAATCCATGTCCGCATCCATTTCCGGAATCGTATAGGAGGCAGAAGAAACCATGAAAGCCATGCGCCTTGTGCTGTGGAGCACAATGGGAGGCTTCTTTCTCCTGTCAGTCCTTCAGGCCGGAGCCTTATCCATGCAGCCACGACCTGAACTTCCCCATGCAACAGGAACAATCACCATGCAAAGTCCATCCCCCGCACTCACACCCTTTCTGGAACAGATCCGCAAGGCCGGAGAAGCCTTCCGGCAAAACGGCAGCCAGCCCACCTTTGCCAATGCAAGGGAAGGCCTTGCCACCCTCACCCGAAGCTTTGTCACCCAACCCCTTCCCATGGCCAGGGTGATGGATGCCCTCATTCCGGGCCCCCAGTGGGATGTGCCCGTACGCATCTATCACCCCGATCCGGAACAATCCCTTCCCGTTCTTCTTTTTATCCACGGCGGGGGACATATGGCAGGAAGCATTGCCGTTTATGACGGCATTGCCCGCAGGCTGGCAAAGGCCTCTTCCCGCATCACCCTTTCCGTGGAATACCGCAGGGCTCCGGAATGCCCTTATCCCTCAGGACTTGCCGATGTGACCCAGGCGGCGGAGGGCGCTTTGAATCTTCTGGAAAAACTTGGGATGCTGCATGAAAAAAGACTTGCCATCGCAGGAGATAGCGGCGGCGGAGCCCTTGCGGCCAGCCTCAGCCACAGAGCAGATCATGGTGCGGGGTTTTCCATCGAAAAACAGGTGCTCATCTACCCCAGCCTGGATTACACCCTCTCCCAGCCCTCGGTGGAGAGCCTCGCAAAGGGCTATCTTCTGGAAAAGGAAAAAATCCTCTGGTATTTTGACCACTATTTTCAAGGTCGTGAAAACCGGAAAACCGCTTCTCCCCTTTTTATGGAAGTGACGCACCCTTTTCCGGAAACCCTTGTGGTCACCGCAGGATTCTGCCCTTTAAAGGATGAGGGAAAGGCCTATGCAGAAAGGCTGAAACAGGCGGGGATTTCTGCCATGCACGAAGAATTCGGGGAAATGATCCATGCCTTTTTAAATCTTGAAGATCTGGTTCCGGAAGACTGCGAGAGGTTCTATAACCTTGCGGGGAAGTTCCTTCAAAAAAAGACCCATGAATGATGTTTCATCCCTATCCTTTCAGGAGGAAATCATGAAAAAAATGCTTCTTTTTCTTCTCGTTCTTCCTTTCATGCTGACCTCGGCCCAGGCCCGCTGTATCGAGAACCGCTCCAATGCCAGGGTCAAGGTGGATATCAGTTTTATAATGATCGAGCGCATCCAGGAATGGGTGAACGCGGGAGAGTCCCGGTGCTTTCCCTACAATTTTCTTGCAAACACGCGGCTTGATGCCGTGGATACCAAAGAATACGGCGTGGCCGTCTCCGGAACCGCCAACTACGTTTTCACCACCAACAACACCAAAATCACGGTGACGGAAGGCAGGCGCTGGTCATCCAATGGCGTGACCTATGTGCGGCTGGACTTTTCCAGGGAAAACTGAAAACCCCCTCCCCCTAACGCTAAGGAGATCTCCCATGAAGCGCCTTGTCCCCTTTCTCCTGCTGCTCTCTGCCGCCACAGCCCTTGCCTCGGACATTCCGGAGTCCTTTGTGGAGATCCGGGAAGTGATCCCCGATGTACTCATGGACATCCGCTATGTCACGGAACACAATTTTGTGGGCGCAAAGGTGGAGGGCTATGAAGCGGCCAAATGCTACCTCACCCGCAAAGCGGCCGAGGCCCTTTCCGGCGTTGAAGCCGATCTCAGGCCCTTTGGATTCGGGCTTAAAATCTATGACTGCTACCGCCCCCAACGGGCAGTGAATCATTTTGTGCGCTGGGCCGAAGACCTCAACGACACCAAAACCCGAACGGAATTCTACCCCACCGTGGACAAACGCCACCTTTTCCGGGATGGCTACATCGCCAGCCGTTCAGGGCACAGCCGGGGCAGCACCGTGGATCTCACCCTTGTGGCCCTGCCCCCCAAACCTCAACCTTCCTTTATTCTGGGAAAAACGGAGCAGAAAGCCTGCTTTCTTCCGATAGAAGAGAGGTTCAGGGACAACGGCCTTGACATGGGAACGGGCTTTGACTGCTTCCATGAACTTTCCCATCCCGAAAATCCTGCCCTTTCAGAACAGCAGAGAGCCTATCGCCTGCTTCTGAAAACCCTCATGGAAAAACACGGATTCCGCTATTATGACAAGGAATGGTGGCATTTCACCCTGAAAAACGAACCCTTTCCGGACACCTATTTTGATTTTGTCGTGAAGTAGGCATGGAAGAAAAATCATTCTTCCAGATTTTCATAGGCTTCAGGAAGAAAACGAGGCGTGCAGAACACAAGAAAAACCAGATCCTCCCCGCCCAGACAGGTGATGCGCTGGGGACAATCCGCCGGGATCCATACCACATCCCCTGGTAAAACCTCCTGGGGCGGTAAGCTTCCCACCTCCATCCGGCCCCTTCCGAAGAGGATGAGGTAGCGTTCTGTTGTATTTTTCAGCCTGTGCCACTGGGTGGTGACACCTGTTTTTACCCTTACCCTGGCAATGGAAAGACCCGGATCTTCACTGCTGTTGGAAAGTTCCTCAATCCAGCAGCGTTCTTCTGTGTAAAAGGCCTGGACTTCCCTTGATTCAAGTATCCGCTCTTTCATGAGCCTCCTTAGCATCTGCGTTTTCCATACGCCGTCCGCCTCCTGATGGATGGAAAGCGTTTCGCGGCGTTTTTTATTTTTTCACAAAGGACACAGCATCCATGAAAATCCGTTTCTTTTCCCTTATTCTCACAGGTCTTCTCCTCTTTACCCTCAGCAGCAGCACAAGCGCCGGAGAAACGGGGCTTGTGGTGAAGGAACTGGCCAGAACCGGAAAAAGCTGGGACGGCGAAACCCTTCCCGCCTATCCTGTGGGGCCCCCTGAAATCCGCATCCTCAGTATCACCATCCCCGCAGGTCAGAAGCTCCCCGTTCATCACCATCCCGTCATCAATGCGGGGGTTTTGCTCTCAGGCCAGCTCCGGGTACACACAAAAGAAGGCAAGGTGCTGGATCTTTCCGCAGGAGAAGCCATTGTGGAAGTGGTCAACACCTGGCACTGGGGCGAAAGCATCGGAGACACACCCGCCCATATCATCGTCTTTTATGCAGCAACGGCGGATACGGCCATCACCGTAACCCAGGAATAAGTTCTCAAAGGGGGCGGAAAAAGGCTGCTGAGGGGCTTCAAGCGCCCAGAATCCACCCCCGGTCATAAAAAAAGCTGGCAAGCCTTCAGAGGCCATGCCATAATCCTTGCGCATAAAAATCCTTCAGAACTTCATAAAAACAGAGGATCTCCCCCATGGAAATCACAACCCGCAAAGAAAACGCCGCGATCGTTGTATCTGTCAAAGGAAGAATTGATGCTGTCACAGCGCCTGCCTATGAAAATGCCATGAAAGGCCTTCTTGAAAAAGAATCGGTTTTTATCCTTGATTTTCAGAATCTTGAATACATCAGCAGCGCAGGACTCCGGGTCATTCTCGCGACGGCCAAAAGTCTGAAAGCCAAGTCCGGAAGAATGGTCATGGCCCATGTGGTCGGTACGGTGCGGGAAGTTTTCGATATTTCTGGCTTTGGGGCCATATTCAGCATGTATGACTCCGTGGATGAGGCCCTTTCGGGTCTTGCGTGAGGATACCCATTATGAACAGACTCCGGGTCAACGCCACCCTTGATCATCTGGCCGACCTCCTCAACTTCGCAGAAACAGAGGCCGAGGCCGCTGGCCTTGACCCGGGAAAATGTGCAAAACTCACCCTGGCTCTGGAAGAAGCCTTTGTCAATATCTGCTCCTATGCCTACCCTTCGGAATCGGGTTTTGCCGAAGTTGCCTGCGGCCTGGAGCAGGATTTTTTCATTCTTGAACTCTCCGATACAGGGGAGGCTTTTAACGTCCTCTCCCTTCCTGATCCGGATACCACCCTTGGCATTGAGGAAAGGGAAATCGGGGGTCTTGGCGTCCACTTTATCCGCACATTCACCGATGCGGTCCATTACCGCAGGGAAGAAAACAAAAATGTGCTGCACATGGGCTTTCGCATCAGCTGATGGAGTATCTTTGTGCTTACTTCCTTAAAAAGCAGAATCTGTCTTCTCATCAGCCTCATGCTGGCCCTTGTTGCGGCCTTTGTGCTGTATTTCACCCACAGGGACGTGGTCATGGCCATGTCAGGTGCAGAACAGCGCAGTGTGCGTAACGTGCTGGAGCTTGCGGAACTGAACATCCGAAGCGGGTATGCCAACCTGCTTTACAGCCGCGTGGACGCCGTGATGGCCCATCGCCGCATGCTGGAAGGCATGGTTCACATCGCCACCAAAGGCCTCGACGAAATTTTCTCCACCTCTTCTGTCCCTGGGAATCTCCCCCACCCGAAAAAAGAAGAAGCCCTTCGATGGATTAACGGCTTGGCCTCCATGGACGGCTCAGAATTTCTCATCCTTGATTCCAAAGGCACCCTTCTGGCCCATCCGGACTCCGGGATCCGGGGAAAAAACCTCAACATCCTTCAGGATATCAAGGGCATCCCCCTTGCCGATGCGGTGCGGGAAGAGGCCACGCGCCTGGGCAGAGCCAGCACCACCTTTTTCTGGACCCTCAGCCCGGATGGGCATCCCACCAAAAAGTTCGGCTGGTTTGTGCATTATCCGGCCATGGACTGGATCATCGGAGCCACGGCCAACATTGAGGCCCTGGAGCAGGAAAGCGAGCGCAAAAAACAAGAACTGCTCAAAAATCTCAAAGCCAATTTCGACAGCATCCGCATTGCCCGGTCCGGATACATGGTGATTTTTGATACCCAGGGCACCCTGCTCATTGGACCGGATCATGGCGGTTTCAGGCTCTCAGCACCCCACCCTGACTCCGGAAACCCCCTCCTTGGGGAACTTCAGATCCTTGCTGCATCCAAAACACGGGAACCCATGCGCCTGGTCCTCTCAGACCCCAGGGGAGAGCTGCGGGAATCGGAAATTTTCTCCACCTACTTCAAAACCCTGGGGTGGTATGTGGCCGCCATCGCCTATGTGGACGAAATCCATGCGCCGGCCAGAGACCTCGTGCAGCGCCTAAGCCTCATCATCGCCACCCTTTTTCTCATCAGCCTTGCTCTGGGTCTCTGGCTTTCCGTCCGAATGACCCGCCCCCTCAATACCCTCGCTTCCTATGCCCAGGCCCTTCCGGAAGCTGATTTCACATCCAGTACCGAAGCCAGCCACAGCATCCGCCACCTGCCCCTCAAGCACAAAGACGAGGTGGGCCGACTGGCCAGGGCTCTCATCTTCATGGAAGGCTCTTTGCGGGAAAACATCCGCTCTCTGATTGAAACCACGGCCATCAATGAGCGCATGGAGGGCGAGCTCAATGTGGCAAGGGAAATTCAGCTTGGGCTTCTGCCCAAAACCTTTCCGCCCTTTCCCCATCATGGGGAGTTTGACCTCTATGCCAGCCTGGAGCCCGCAAGGGAGGTGGGCGGTGATCTGTACGATTTCTTTTTTATGGATGAAAACCGCTTCTGTTTTGCCGTGGGCGATGTGTCGGGTAAGGGTGTTCCCGCCTCCTTGTTCATGGCCATCACCCGAACCCTCTTCCGGGCAGCGGCGGTACGGGAAAAAAACCCGGCCAGCATCATGGCTTCCATGAACAACGATCTGGCTTCCAGCAACCCCAACTCCATGTTTGTCACCCTCTTCATCGGGGTTCTCGATCTTGCGACCGGCGCTCTTGTCTATGCCAATGGCGGCCATAACCCCCCCGTTCTTCTTGCTGCGGGAAAACCTCCCCTTTTCATGACCGGCCGCAGCGGCCCCCTGGTGGGTGCCATGGAAGATATGCCCTATGTGGCCCTTCAGACCCAGCTTGACCCCGGAGACACCTTGTTTCTCTATACGGATGGGGTCACTGAAGCCATGGATGCCAATCAGACCCTCTATTCCGACGAAAGACTCCTTCGCACCCTCTCAACCCTTACGGAGCATTCCCCCAAAGCCCTGCTCAGGGCCATTGAAGGGGACGTGGCCCTGCATGTGGCCGGAGCCGAACCTTCCGATGATATCACCATGCTTTGCCTGCGTTATGCGGGTCATGGGGAGTCCGCCGCCGCGCCCGCCTGAAAATCCGCCATGGGCAACCAGGCTGCCAGGGTTTCCGCAAGGTCCTGGCCTGAAAGGGGCTTACTCAGATAGGCGTTCATGCCCGCACGAAAACAGAGCTTCTGATCATCGCGCATGGCATTGGCTGTCATGGCAATCACGGGGATGTTGGGGTTCACACCCGCCACCTCTCCGTTTCGGATTCTCCGGGTGGCTTCCAGACCATCCACATGGGGCATCTGCACATCCATG